>NZ_JBHXBO010000006.1:0-45715 GCF_042726775.1 Oerskovia sp. NPDC060287 | reverse complement strand
CACCACCATTGTGGTGGCTACACGAAAACACCACCCGCCCCCCTGGCGGCCCAGCCCGGGCATCCGGCCGAGACACCCGGGACGCCCGCTCCGCCGGCGGGCCGGCGGGCCGGCGGGCCGGCGGGCCGGCGGGCCGGCGGGCCGGCGGGCCAAGCGAACAGAACCGGCGAGCTGTTTCCTCGAACGCGACCAGGCCTCGAGCCGCCCGAACCTACCGAGCCTGAGCGGCCGGCAGCACCTTCTCCAGGAACGCCGACACGTCGGCGAGCTCCTCGGCGCTGATCGAGTGCGGCAACCCCGGGTAGACGACCTCGGTCACGTCGGTGAACCGCGGCAGCCAGGTCGACGTCCGCGCGGTCGCGTCGGGCGCGATGACCTGGTCCGCGTCGCCGTGACCGAAGAACGCCGGCGGACGGCGCGCCGCGAGCGCCGAATCGCCGGGCAGCTCCGCGTCGAGCACGAACCCCGAGAGCACGACGCCCGCCGCGAACCGCTCGGGCGCGGCCCGCAGGAGCTGGGTCACCATGAGCCCGCCCTGCGAGAACCCCACGGGCACGACGGCGGTCCCCGGCTCGACGTTCACGTCGAGCCAGGCGAGCACCGCGGCGGTCGCGGCAGCCACAGGCTGCGGGTCGGGCCGCCCCGGCACCCCGAGAGGGAACCACGAGAACCCTCCGTTGCCCGCGGCCAGGGGCGCTCGCAGCGAGGCCCAGTCCCACACCGAGGGCAGGTGCCCGGCGATCGCGGGCAGGTCGTGCTCGTGCGAACCGAACCCGTGGAGCAGCAGCAGGAGCGGTCGCCCCGCCTGGTTGCTGCCGCGGACGTGGACCGTGATGTCAGCGCTCATGCCGAGAATCCTTCCATGGGGAGTTCTCACCCCCCTCAGGGCGTGAAAGAGTAAAGAACCGGCCACCCGTCGCGGATATACTCCCGGGACCGGTCGGTGGACCGGCTTGCCCGGTTCGCCGGGTTTCAGGGGTGGGTCTCGCGCTGACCCCTGCTCCAGGATCGGCGTCCGGTCAGCGCCCCGGCAGCCGACCGGCAGAATCGAGCGAAGGATCACGATGACCGAGGCAGCACCGCTCCAGCCCCCCGCCGCGACCGAGCACCTGGTGCTCTCGGCACCCGAGCCCGTGAAGCCCGTCGCGACCACGCAGGCTCCCGCGATGGCCCCGCGTGTCGACGAGGCAGCGATCCCCGGCCTGGACCAGAAGGTCACGTCCTACCTGGACGCGCTCATGGCCTCCGACGCCCGCTCCCCCGAGTTCGCCGCCAAGGCCAACGACGTGCGCACCATGGGCGACCAGGACATCCGCACCGCTGCCGACTCCTCGAACCGCCTGCTGGCCACTCCCGTGCGCGCCCTCAAGGAGGGCGGGCTGTCCGAGGGCTCCAAGGTGGGCAGCACGCTCCTCGAGCTGCGCCGCACGGTCGAGAACCTCGACCCGTCCGAGGCGAGCATGGGCCGCAAGATCCTCGGCTTCATCCCGTTCGGCGACAAGCTGACGGACTACTTCCGCCGCTACGAGTCGGCCCAGGGCCACCTCAACGCGATCATCCGTGCGCTCTACGACGGCCAGGACGAGCTCCGCAAGGACAACGCGGCCCTCAACCTCGAGAAGCAGCACCTGTGGGACACCATGGCGCGGCTCAACCAGTACATCTACGTGGCCGAGCGCCTCGACGCGCAGCTGTCCGCCAAGACCGCCGAGCTCGACGCGACGGACCCGGAGAAGGCCAAGGCCCTGCGCGAGGACGTCCTGTTCTACGTCCGCCAGAAGCACCAGGACCTCCTGACGCAGCTCGCGGTGTCCATCCAGGGCTACCTCGCGATCGACATCGTCATCAAGAACAACGTCGAGCTCATCAAGGGCGTCGACCGCGCGACCACCACGACCGTCTCCGCGCTGCGCACGGCCGTCATCGTGGCCCAGGCCCTCGCCAACCAGAAGCTCGTCCTGGACCAGATCACGGCGCTCAACACGACCACGTCGAACATGATCGCCTCGACGTCCAAGATGCTCGCGGACCAGTCGGCGTCCATCCAGTCGCAGGCTGCGAGCGCGACCGTCGGGCTCCCCCAGCTCCAGGCCGCGTTCCAGAACATCTACGCGACCATGGACTCGATCTCGACGTTCAAGGTCCAGGCGCTCGACTCGATGGCGCAGACCATCGGCGTCCTGGAGACCGAGACCACCAAGGCCCGCGAGTACCTGGACCGCGTGGCCCAGGGCGACCAGACCGGCGCCGCCACGGGCGCGCTCGACCTCGGAAAGGTCTGATCCGGACGCCATGGGTTGGTTCCAGAACCTGTTCGGCGGCGGGCGCAAGCGTCCGCCGGAGACCCCTGCGCTGCCTCCGGCGCCCACGAGCGCGGACATCCTCGCCTCGGTCGACGCCGTCCAGGCGCAGATCGAGGGCAGGGTCCCGCCCGCGGTGACCGCGCGCGTGAACCGCATCGCCAAGACCGTGGACGACATGGCGCCGCGCCTCGACCGCCTGGGCGGCGGCACGGCCCAGGCGCACACGGTCGTGGCGACCGCGACGAGCTACCTGCCGGAGGCCGTGGGCGGCTACCTGCGCCTGCCGCGCGACTTCGCGGACACGCGCGTCATCAACCGCGGCAAGACGTCGCTCATGATCCTGTGCGACCAGCTCGACCTGCTGGGCGTGACGCTCGACAAGATCTCGGACGCGGTCTCGCGCGCCGACGCCGTGGCGCTCGTCGCGCACGGGCAGTTCCTCGCGGAGAAGTTCCAGACGTCCTCGATCGCCCTGGCCCCCGAGGCCGGGCTCGGCTCGGCCCAGCCGCAGGCGCCGGGTACCCCGGGCGGGCTGGAACGACCATGAGCGCCGCGCGCCAGGGGGCGCTCGCCCACAGCATCGCGGCGCTGACCACGGTGGGTCGCCAGGCGGGCCTCGTGCCCGACGACGTCACGCGCGAGGGCGAGCGTCTCGCCGCCGCGGTGGCCGAGTCGTCCACGGGCGCCGCGCCCGCGTGGCTCGAGGCCGTGGGCCGCG
The DNA here is from genome assembly GCF_042726775.1 of Oerskovia sp. NPDC060287. NCBI lineage: Bacteria > Bacillati > Actinomycetota > Actinomycetes > Micrococcales > Cellulomonadaceae > Oerskovia > Oerskovia sp. NPDC060287. The sequence goes on along the minus strand of NZ_JBHXBO010000006.1, from coordinate 42,694 downwards.
CCCCCGACGACTTCACCGCGTTCTTCGAGGCCGCCCAGCGCGGTCGCCGGTGGCGCTCGGCCCCGACCGACCAGCTCACGACCCTCGTGCTGGCCGGCTCGGAGCACGCCGGCGCCTACGCCGAGGCGCTCGCGAGCGTGATCGACGCGGCCGGCGCCCTGGGCTCCCCCGGGCTCGCGGCGTCGGCCAACGCCGCGTCCACGACGGCCGTGCAGCGGGCCGCGGCCCAGCCCCGCACCACGCCGCAGCCGGCAGGGCCGTCAGTGCCGCAAGCGCCGGCGGGCCCTCCGGCAGCCGGGCCTCACCCGCACGGCACTCCCACCCGCTTCCCCGCGCCCTCGTTCGACCCGACCCTCCCGAGCGGCACGAACCCGTTCGACCTGGGGTCCCTCGTCGGCGCGGGCGGCCTGCGGCCCCCTGCTCAGGACGTCGTCCCCACGGTCGACGCGATCCTCGACGCCCTGGGTGCGCGCACCCCGGGCGACGCGGCCCCCCCGACGCACGCGACGCCGTCGGGCACACCGGCCGTCGGCGGCCCGCAGAGCGCGACCACGGGCGACGCCCCCGCCGAGGAGGATACCGAGGCCGAGCCGCCCCGGTCGCTCGAGGAGCTCCTGGCCGAGCTCGACGCCCTGATCGGGCTCGACCGGGTCAAGCACGAGATCCGTCAGCAGACCGAGCTCCTGCGCATCGAGCAGCTCCGCACGGCCGCAGGCCTGACCCGGCCCACGCTCACGCGCCACCTCGTGTTCCTCGGCAACCCCGGGACGGGCAAGACGACCGTCGCCCGCCTGGTCGCCGGGATCTACCGCGCGCTCGGGCTGCTGAGCACGGGGCACCTGGTCGAGGTCGACCGTTCCGAGCTCGTCGCGGGCTACCTGGGCCAGACGGCCGTCAAGACCTCGGAGGTCGTGGCGACCGCGATCGGCGGCGTCCTGTTCATCGACGAGGCCTACGGCCTCGCGGAGGACCAGTACGGCGCCGAGGCGATCAACACGCTCGTCAAGGACATGGAGGACCACCGCGACGACCTCGTGGTGATCGTCGCCGGGTACCCCGGCCCCATGGCCTCCTTCATCGCGACCAACCCCGGCCTCGAGTCGCGCTTCTCGACGACCATCACGTTCGACGACTACTCGGACGCCGAGCTGCGCGGGATCTTCGAGCGCATGGCCACCTCGGCCGACTTCGAGCCGCTGCCCACGACCCTCGACCGGTTCGAGGAGATGGTCTCGCTCGTCCCGCGCACCGAGGGGTTCGGCAACGGACGCCACGCGCGCAACGTCCTGGACGGGGCCATCGCCCGTCACGCGTGGCGCCTCAAGGACACGCCCGAACCCACGCTCGACGAGCTGCGCCGCCTCCTGCCCGAGGACCTGCTCCCCGCGGGCGAGGCGCCCGAGAGCATCCTGCAGGCGACACCCACCGAGGACACCGCACCCGCGGACGTGCTCGACGAGCCCAGCTCGGCGGACGACGACCTCGACCTCGCCGAACCCGTCGAGGACCACCAGCCCGACGACGACCAGCCCACCGACGCGACCGTCTCCCCTCAGGAGGAGCCTGCATGAGCCAGACCCTGACGCCGCCGCCCGGGTCCGCCCCCGCGCCCGGTCGGGCCGTCCAGCCCGCCCGTCCCGGCCAGCCAGGCGGGCAGGCCGGAACGGCGCCCACGACGCAGGCCCAGGAGCGTGCGGAACGCCGGGCCGGGGTCCGCAGCGCGCTGCGCCGCACCCCGGGCAAGCTGCGGATCGCGCTCGCGGTGTGCGTGCTCGCCTCGATCGTCTTCGGTGCGCTCGGCTTCCAGGCCGCGCGCGTCCAGGGGATCGCGCTCGAGGACGCGCGCTCGGACACGAGCCAGCTCGTGGGCATCCAGGACGTGCGCAACAACCTTGTCGTGGCCGACGCGGCCGCGACCAACGCGTTCCTGGTCGGAGGCCTCGAGCCCGCGGACCAGCGCGAGCGCTACGACGACGCGATCGCGAACGCCTCGATCCGTCTCGCCGAGCTCGCGGGCGCCAACAGCGCCGACGCGACCGAGCTGGGTGTGGTCGCCTCGCAGGTCACGGTCTACACGGGGCTGATCGAGCAGGCGCGAGCGAACAACCGGCAGGGCTTCCCGGTGGGCTCGGCCTACCTCGACCAGGCCTCGACGCTGCTGCGCGACGAGATCCTGCCGACGCTCACGACGCTCGTCGACGACAACGCCGAGCGCGTCGCGTCCGACCTGTCGATGGTGCGCAACGCGATGTGGATCCTCGCGGCGGGCCTGCTGTGCCTCGCGCTGCTGATCGTCACGCAGGTCTGGCTCGCCAAGCGCACGCACCGCGTCCTCAACGTGGGCCTGCTGGTCGCGAGCATCGTGATCCTGGTCGTGGGCGTGGGCGGGGCGGTCCTGCTGAGCCAGACCAACAGCGCCGCCGCCGCGGTCCGCGACGGCCCCTACGCCGCGACGCTCGCGGCCTCGACCGCGTACTCCGAGGCCAACGACGCCAAGGCCATGGAGAGCTTCACGCTCATCAAGCGCGGCTCGGGCCAGACGTACGAGGAGTCGTTCGTCGAGCTGACGGCCGACGCGACGCAGCGACTCGACCAGGCGGGGGCCGACGGGAACCTCGACGGCACGTCCGCCGGGTACCTGGGCGAGTGGATCACCCAGCACCAGGCCATCCGCGCGCTCGACGACGCGGGAGACTGGGACGGGGCGGTCGCGCTCGCGACGAGCTCGGACGAGGGCGGTCCGAACGCCGCGTTCGCCGCGTTCTCGCAGACGGTCACGTCCGACATCGCCGAGAACATCAAGGCCACGCAGGCCGACCTCGCCTCGGCCGGCAACCGCTCGGCCCTCGCGGGCTGGCTCCTGCTGGCAGCGGGTCTCGCCGCGGCGGTCCTCGCCTGGCGCGGCCTGAACGTCCGACTGGAGGAGTACCGGTGATCACCTCGACCTTCCGCAAGAGCGGGCGCCTGGGCGCCCTGGTGGCGCTGGGGCTCTCGGGTGCCCTGGTCCTGGCCGGCTGCGCCACGCCCGACGCCACCCCCTCCTCGGGAGCGCCCGTCGCCTCGGTCGTGGAGACGTCGGGCGGCGCGGCCGGGTCCTCGGTCGCCGCTGCGGCGACGTGCGAGAACCCCGTCGCGTCCTACGCCCCCGACGGGCCGCTGCCAGGACCGGGAGCTCTGCCCGCGGGCAGCACCATGGCCGCGATCCGCGACCGCGGCTCGCTGATCGTCGGCGTCTCGGCCGACACGCTCCAGCTCGGGGCCCGCAACCCGCTCAGCGGGCAGATCGAGGGCTTCGACATCGACGTGCTGCACCAGGTGTCGAACGCGATCTTCGGCGACCCGGACCGGCTGCAGTTCCGCGTCATCACCTCGGGCCAGCGCCTCGAGGTGCTCGAGAACGGCGAGGTCGACGTGGTCGCCCGTGCTTTCACGATCAACTGCGAGCGCTGGGAGACCATCGCGTTCTCCTCGGAGTACTACCACGCGGGCCAGAAGGTCCTCGTGACGCGCGACTCCGAGGCGCAGGGCATCGCAGACCTCGCGGGCCAGCGCGTGTGCGCACCGGACGGCACCACGACGCTCGAGCGCCTCCAGGAGTACCCCGACATCACCGCGGTCCCCGCGACCACGCACACGGGCTGCCTCGCGCTGTTCCAGCAGGGCAAGGTCGACGCGATCACGGGCGACGACACGATCCTCGCGGGCTTCGCGGCCCAGGACCCGTACGCCAAGGTCGTGGGTCAGGCGATCTCGGACGAGCCCTACGGCCTGGGCATCCCGGCCCAGAACGTCGACATGGTCAAGTTCGTCAACGGCGTCCTGGAGCAGATGCGCACCGACGGTACGTGGACGTCGCTGTACGACGAGTGGCTCGGCGTGCTCGGCCCGGCCCCCGCGCCGCCCGTCGCCGTCTACGGCCGCACGCCGTGACCTCTGCCTCGTCCGCCTCGCCTGCTGCCGGTCCGCCCGTCGCCCCCCGGACCCAGCAGGCTCCGAGCGCGCCCGGACGTCTCGGCGAGGCGATCCCCGCGGCCGAGCTCTACGAGTACCTCTCCCGGCTCGAGGAGTGGCTGCGCGCCCGGCGGACCGAGCTCGACCGCCTCGACGCTGCCGCCCAGTCCGCGGCGTCCCCCGAGACGTACACGGCCGACATGCTGCTGGCCATGACCCTCTGGCAGGCGGCCCGCACGCGCGCCGACGAGATGGGCGTCGTGTGGGACTCGGGGCGCGCCGACGCGGTGGGCCGCGAGAAGATCTCCCAGCTCGTCTGGGGCCGGCTCAGCTCGCCCGACGGCTCGTCGCTCGTCTCGCTCGTCGAGGCGACGCGGCTGTGCGACGCGATCGTCTCCGCGCTGCGCACCCGTCTGTCGTTCGACCCGAACGCGGCCGACGAGGTCGCGCGCTTCCGCGGGCTGCGCGCCGAGCTGGCGCGCTGCGACGAGCTCGCGGGGTCCGACACCACGGCTCGCGGACGCGTCGAGAAGCTGCGCGAACGGTGGACGAGGCTGCGCGACAAGGCGTCGAACGGCGCCGACGTCACGGGCCCCCTCACCGAGCTCGAGGCCGAGGTCGCGCGCACCGAGCGGGACCTCATCGTGGGCGCCTCCGAGCGCCGCGAGCTCGCCCGCGACCGCAAGCAGGCGGTCGAGCGCTATGCGGCCCTCGAGGCGCGCGAGCCCTCGCTGCGCGAGCTCGCGGCCCGGTGCCGACGCGAGATCGCTGCTCCCCCGCGCCTCGCGGTGCCCGACGTCTCACGGCTGGGCGAGGTCCCCGCGGACCGCGCCGGGCTCGACGGCTTCCTCACGCGCCTCGCGACCGTCGCGCGCGCGTTCGACACGGTCGAGGCCTCCTACTCCGCGCCGCTGCGCGAGCGCGCCGAGCTCCGCTACCGGCTCGACGCGTACCGCGTGCGGGCCGACTCGAACGGGCGCAGCGCGTCCCCCACGGTCTTGTCGGGACTCGCCGAGGCCCGCGCAGCGGGCGAGGCCGTACCGTGCGACGTCGTCCTCCTGCGCTTCCTCGTCGAGCAGTTCCAGTTCCTGACCCGCGACCTGCCTGCTCACCTCTCGTCTCCCGCCCCTGGATCGTCGCCCGTCCCGGGCCAGGAAGGATCGTCCTGATGACCACATCGACCACGCAGGAGCCGTGCGCCCAGCCGGGCTGCGACGGCTTCATCGAGGACGGCTACTGCAACGTCTGCGGCTCGCCGGGCGGATCGTCCGCGTCGCCCGCGCCCTCCACGGGGGGTGCCACGGGCACGACGGCGTCGCCCGGCGCGGCAGCGTCGCCGTCGGCCATGCTCGGCACGGGGATCGCCCAGGCCGCACCGAACTACGCCGCCGGTCCCGGACCCGAGGGCGAGGCAGTGTCCACGCGCACGGGCCGGACCAGCTCGACCCAGCTCGCGAGCGCCGCGCTGGGATCGGCCCGCTCGGCCGTCACGGGCACCAAGTCCACGCGCCGTGTCGGCACGTCCTCGACGCGTCTGCGCGGGCACCGCCTGGGCGCGGGCCTCACCACCGTCCCCAGCGCCCCCGTCCGCGACCCGCTCCAGGCCATCATGGCCGTGCCCGAGCTCGCCGAGTCCAAGCGCTTCTGCCCCACGTGCGGCGCCAAGGTGGGCCGCTCGCGCGACGGCGTCCCGGGCCGCACCTCGGGATTCTGCCCCCAGTGCCGTACCGCGTTCTCGTTCGACCCGCAGCTCTCGCCCGGCGACGTGGTCGGCGGACAGTACGAGGTCGTGGGCTGCCTCGCGCACGGCGGGCTCGGCTGGATCTACCTGGCGCGCGACCAGAACGTCTCGGGCCGCTGGGTCGTCCTCAAGGGCCTGCTCAACTCGGGAGACCCCGACGCGTTCGCGGCCGCGATCTCCGAGCGCCAGTTCCTGGCCGAGGTCGAGCACCCGCTCATCGTCGAGATCTACAACTTCGTCATGCACGACGGCGCGGGCTACACCGTCATGGAGTACGTGGGCGGCAAGTCGCTCAAGGAGATCCTCAAGGACCGCCGCGACGAGAACGGCGGCGTGGTCGCCCCGCTGCCCGTGGACCAGGCGCTCGCGTTCGTGCTCGAGATCCTGCCGGCGTTCGCCTACCTGCACGACCTGGGCCTGATCTTCTGCGACTTCAAGCCCGACAACATGATCCAGCAGGGCGACGGCGTCAAGCTCATCGACCTGGGCGGCGTGCGGCGCCTCGACGACATGACGTCGGCGATCTTCGGGACCGTGGGCTACCAGGCCCCCGAGGTCGCCGAGGTCGGCACCTCGGTCGCGTCCGACATCTACACGATCGGGCGCACCCTCGCCACGCTCGTGCTCGACTTCCGCGGCAACCAGACGACGTACGTCTCCTCCCTGCCGCCGGTCGCCGAGACGCCCGTCTTCCAGAAGTACGACTCGTTCTACCGGCTGCTCGCCAAGGCGTGCGCGCTCGACCCGTCCGACCGCTTCGCGACGATCGACGAGATGCGCGCCCAGCTCATCGGCGTCCTGCGCGAGGTCGTCGCGACCGACCGGGGCCCGGGCAGCGGGGCGCTGCACTCGGCCGCGTCGATGCTCTTCGAGGCCCCGGTGTCCGACGACGCCGACGCGCCGCTGACCTGGGACGCGCTGCCCGCGCTCAAGGTCGACGAGTCCGACCCCATGGCCAGCTGGCTCGCGGGCGTCAACATCGCCGACCCCGCGGCCCGCATGGCCGCGCTGGCCGCGGCCCCCGAGGGCACGGTCGAGGTCCGCCTCGCCTACGCCCGGGCCGCGATCGAGCACCGTCGCTTCACCGAGGTCGAGAAGACCATCGCCTCGATCCTCGCCGACGACCCGTGGGAGTGGCGGGCCGCGTGGATGGGCGGGCTCGCCGAGCTCGCACGCGGCGAGGCCGCCGCGGCGCGCGCCTCGTTCAACGCGGTCTACGGCCAGGTGCCCGGCGAGCTCGCGCCCAAGCTCGCGCTCGCCGTCTCGTGCGAGGTCAGCGGCGAGCCGGACATCGCCGAGTCCCTCTACGTGATCTGTGCCCGCTCGGACGCCAACTACACGGCCCCCGCGGCGTTCGGGCTCGCCCGGATCCGCCAGGCCCGCGGTGACCTCGACGGCGCGCTGCACGCCCTGGACCTGGTCACCCCGACCCGGAGCTCGTACACCGACGCGCGCATGCGCCGTGCGCGCCTGCTCGCAGGGTCCGGCCGTGGCCTCCCGGCCCTGGCCGAGGCGCTCGCGAGCGTCGAGTCGGTCGCGATCCCCCAGCGGGAGCGGGTCTCGCTCTCGATCGACGTGCTGAGCTCGGCGCTCGCGGAGGTCACGACCGCGTCGACGAAGCAGGTCGGCACCGTGCGCATCGGCGGTGTCGAGCCCAAGGAGCCGCCGCTCCGCGACGCCCTCGAGGGGGCCTACCGCGAGATGGCGACGCTGACCGACGACAAGATCGCGCGCATCGACCTCGTGGACCAGGCCAACGCCGTGCGTCGCTGGACCACGACGTGAGCGCGGAGGACACCGGCGTGCTCGCGCCCTGCGCCACGTGCGGCGAGGTCCCCGCTCCCGGGGCGAGGTTCTGCGAGAACTGCGGCTCCGACGTCGGGCCGGCGGCGGGCGCCGCGGGCGGGCCGCCCGTCCTGGCGCGCCCTCCCGTGCCCGCGCTGCCCGAGCCGCCGGCCGACCTCAAGCCGACCGATCCTCCGGTCGACCCGGCGTCCGACCCCGTGCCCCCGCCCCCTCCCGTCGCCACGCACCGCCCCTGCACGAGCTGCGGCGGGACCGTCGCGGACGACGGCTACTGCGAGCAGTGCGGCGAGAAGGCCCAGGTCGAGCGCGACCACTGGGCCGAGCGACCCGCGCCCTGGGTCGCGGGCGTGTGCGACCGCGGCATCCGCCACGCGCGCAACGAGGACGCCATGGCGCTCGCCGCGTCGGGCGACCCCGCCACGGCCGGGCGCTTCGCGGCGCTCGTGGTGTGCGACGGGGTCTCGGCCGCGCCGGACTCGGACGTCGCGAGCCTCGCGGCCGCGCGTGCGGCCCGGGACGTGCTCGCGTCCGGCGGGCCCGACGGCGCCACCCCCGTCACGGGGGACGTCACCGAGCGCATCCAGGCCTGGCAGGCCCTCATGGTCGCGGCCTCCACGACCGCGAACGACGCCGTGCTGGTCGCGGTGGGCGACAAGGCCGAGCGGGCCGAGCCGCCGTCGTGCACGTTCGTCGCGGCCGTCGTGGACGGCCCGCTGATCGTCGCGGGGTGGGTCGGCGACTCGCGCGCCTACTGGATCCCCGACACCGGCACGGCCCGCCAGCTCAGCGTCGACGACTCGTGGGCCCACGAGCTCATGGCCATGGGCACCCCGCGCCACGTGGCCGAGAACTCTCCCCAGGCGCACGCGATCACGCGCTGGCTCGGCCCCGACTCGACCGACCCGGCCGCGCGGTGCGCCCCGACGGTCCCGGACTCGTCGGGCTGGCTGCTGGTCTGCTCGGACGGCCTGTGGAACTACTGCTCGGCGGCCGACGACCTCGCGGACCTCGTGCGCTCGACCGAGGCCTCGACGGGGCGCGAGCCCCGGGCGCTGGCCACCGAGCTCGTGCGCTGGGCCAACGCCCAGGGCGGCCGCGACAACATCACGGCGACCCTCGCCCGGTTCGAGGCGCTCCCCGCCTCGACCACCTCCGATAACCTGCACACAGACGCTGTCACGGGCGACGAGCCCGCGACGCGCGCCCTCTGATCCACGAAGGAGCCCAGAACCCATGGCCGAGTTCTCCGCCGAGGTCTTCCAGAACGAGTTCCTGTCCGAGGGCGCCACGGATGTGCACGCCATCGTGACGGTGACCGCCCGAGGGGCAGGTCAGGCCGGTGCCGCGGCCTCCGGGGGCGGCGTCGCCGAGATCATCATGGTCGACACGTCCGGCTCGATGTCGGGGCGCAACATGGAGTCCGCCAAGTACGCGGCGCAGGTCGCGGTCGACCAGATCCTCGACGGGACCTGGTTCGCGATCGTCGGCGGCAGCCACGTCGCGCAGCGCGCGTTCCCCTACCCGAACGCGCGCGTCGCGATGGTCCAGATGGAGCCTGCGGCGCGTGAGGAGGCCAAGCGGGCCATCGCGATGATGAGCCCGTCGGGCGGCACCGCGATGAGCACGTGGCTCCAGCTCGCCGCCCAGCTCTTCGACACCGTCCCCCAGGCCGCCCAGCGCCACGCGATCCTGCTGACGGACGGCAAGAACGAGTCCGAGCCGCGCGAGAACCTGTCGCAGGTCGTGCGCAACGTGACCGGGAAGTTCCAGTGCGACGCGCGCGGCGTCGGGTCCCGCTGGCAGGTCGACGAGCTGCGCGAGATCTCGACGGCCCTGCTCGGGACGGTCGACCTGATCGCCGACCCGAGCGAGATCGCGGCCGACTTCTCCTCGCTCATCCAGAAGTCCATGTCGCGTGGCGTGGCCTCCGCGGACCTGCGCGTGTGGGCCCCGCAGGGCGCCCAGGTGCTGTTCGTCCGCCAGGTCGCCCCGACGGTCGAGGACCTCACGACGCGCCGCGCCGTGGTCAACCCGCTCACGGGCTCCTACCCCACGGGGTCGTGGGGCGACGAGTCGCGCGACTACCACGTGGCCGTGCGCGTGGCCTCGAAGCCCGTGGGCTCCGAGCAGCTCGCCGCGCGGGTGCAGCTCGCCGTGAACGGCGAGGTGGTCTCGTCGGGTCTGGTCAAGGCCAAGTGGTCCGACGACGGCGCGCTCACCACGCGCATCAACCCCGAGGTCGCGCACTACACGGGTCAGGCCGAGCTCGCGTCCGCGATCCAGGAGGGCCTCGCGGCCAAGGCGGCGGGCGACGAGGCGACGGCCACGGTCAAGCTCGGCCGCGCGGTCCAGCTCGCGGCCGAGACGGGCAACGACGAGGCGACCTCGCGCCTGCGCAAGGTCGTGGAGATCGAGAGCGAGGAGCAGGGCACGGTGCGCCTCAAGCGCAACACCGACAAGCTCGACGAGATGGCCCTCGACACGGCCTCGACCAAGACCACGCGGGTCAAGCGATGAGCGCGATCTGCCCCAACGGGCACGCGTCCGAGTCGACCGACTACTGCGACGTGTGCGGCGAGCCCATGGGGGCCGCGTCGAGCAGCGCGTCGGGGGCGGTGTCCTCCGGCTCCGCGGGGGCCGGCGCGCCCGCCGCCGGCGAGGGTGCCGGTGGTGGCGAGCCGATCACGTGCCCGCACTGCTCGTTCCCGGCCGCGGCCGGTGCGCTGTTCTGCGAGAACTGCGGCTACGACTTCACGACGGGCTCGCTGCCCGAGCCCGCCGGGGCGCCGTCGGCCGCGACCCCCGCGCCGCTCGCTCCCCCGGCGTCCTCGCTCGACCTGGACCCGATCGCTCCCCCTGCGGGGTCGCCCGCGGCCGCGCCGTCGCCTGACCCCCTGTCGGCTCCGGCGGCCCTCACGCCGCCCGGGGTCGATCCCGGGGCGGGTGGCCCGTCGACTGCCGCGGTCGCCGCCGGTGCCCCGGGGACGGGTCCGCTCGTCGCTCCCGGTGCTCCTGCCGACCCGGCCGAGGGCGAGACGACGTCCGCGCGGACGGGCGCGACGCCGTCGGGCTCCGGGACGCACCTGCCCACCCCGCCCGTGCCGGGCGAGGACCAGTGGGTCGTCGAGGTGTGGATCGATCCCGACTGGTACCAGGCGCAGAAGGCCGAGGACCCGTTGCCCTCGGCCGGGCTGCCGGGGCTCGTGGTGCTGCGCGAGCGCAGCGTGCTCGTGGGACGTCCGTCGGCGTCGCGCAACATCCACCCGCAGATCGACTGCGGCGCCGACTCGGGCGTCTCGCGTCGGCACTGCCAGCTCAACACCGACGGGCAGCGCTGGTGGGTCGAGGACCTCCAGTCGTCCAACGGGACGTACCTGAGCCCAGCGGGCGGCGAGCTGCCGATCGACCCGATCCCCGCCGGCCAGCGCCGCGAGGTCGCCGACGGCGACCGCATCTACCTCGGTGGGTGGACGCGGCTCGTGATCCGCAAGGCCATGCCGGGCGAGGTCTGACCCTCGTGGTGTGACGGGTGGCGCGGTCACCGGCTGAGGCCGGGGCCGCGCCACCGGTCGTTCCGGCCTCGCCGCTCCCCGGTTGCACGCCCCTCCTCGCGGAGTACGCTCAAAAATGAGCACACTCACCAGGAGGTGGTGTCGTGATCGCCACGGCAGCAGCGAACGAGCTCCGCACGACTCCCCCGACCGGGCGCCGCCAGCGTGCGATGCGCGAGAAGGAGAAGCGCATCTTCGAGGCGGCCTCGACGCTGTTCGACCAGCGCGACTTCCAGCACGTCGTGACCCAGGAGATCTCCGAGCGTGCCGACGTCGCGGTCGGGACCCTGTTCCGGTACGCGGCATCCAAGGGCGAGCTGCTGCTCATGGTCTACAACGAGCACCTCCGCGAGGCTGTCGCGGCCGGCGAGAGAGCGTCGGCCGGGATCGACGATCCGGCCGACGCCGTGGTCGCGCTCGTCGCACCGATCCTCGTCGAGAGCTCGAAGCACGCGCAGAACGCGGCGGCCTACCAGCGCGAGCTGTTGTTCGGCTCCCCCGAGGAGAAGTACCGGATCGAGGGACTGGCCCTCGTCGAAGGCCTCGAGGCGCGGATCGCCGAGCGGCTGGTCGCGGCAGCGAGCCCCGCCCCCGGTGCGCCGGGCACCGGTCCCGGCCCAGCGGTGGAGGTGCCCGACGCCGTCGGGCAGGACGCCTCCCGGGCGGCCCGCAGCGTCTTCGCGGTGCTCCACCTGCTGCTCGCCCAGGCCTCGACCGGCGCGCACGCGAGCCGAGACGCCTCGGTCGAGCTCGACGCGCAGGTGCGCCAGATCGTCCGCGGGTTCCTCGCGACCGTCGCCCCCGCCCCCACCCCCTGACGTCCGGGCCGAGGGCGGAGATCCCACCGCGGCCCGTGCTGCACCCACTTCAGAAGATCCGTCGATGAAGGGAATGGCACATGTTCTACAGCAGCGGCAACTACGAGGCGTTCGCGCGACCGCGCAAGCCCGAGGGAGCGGAGAGGAAGTCGGCCTGGTTCGTCGGCGCCGGCCTCGCGTCCCTGTCCGGGGCAGCCTTCATGATCCGTGACGGGCAGGTCCCCGGGAGCCGGATCACGATCCTCGAACGCCTCAAGCTGCCGGGCGGCGCCCTCGACGGCATCCGGGAGCCCAAGAAGGGATTCGTCGTGCGCGGCGGACGCGAGATGGAGGACCACATGGAATGTCTGTGGGACCTCTTCCGGTCGGTGCCGTCGATCGAGATCGACGGGGCGTCGGTCCTCGACGAGTTCTACTGGCTCAACAAGGACGACCCGAACTTCTCCCTGCAGCGCGTGACCGAGAAGCAGGGGCAGGACGCGCACACCGACGGCCTCTTCACCCTCAACGACAAGGCCCAGAAGGATCTCGTCAAGCTCTTCCTCGCGACCCGCGAGGAGATGGAGGGCAAGCGGATCAACGAGGTCCTGGGCAAGGACTTCCTCGCGAGCAACTTCTGGCTCTACTGGCGCACCATGTTCGCGTTCGAGGAGTGGCACAGCGCCCTGGAGATGAAGCTGTACCTGCACCGGTTCGTGCACCACGTCGGCGGCCTGCCCGACTTCAGCGCCCTGAAGTTCACCAAGTACAACCAGTACGAGTCGCTCGTGCTGCCGCTCACCCGCTGGCTCATCGACCAGGGCGTGACGTTCCACTTCCAGACCGAGGTCACGGACATCGACTTCGACATCACGCCCGAGCGCAAGCTCGCGACGCGGATCCACTGGATCAAGGACGGCGAGGAGGGCGGCGTCGACCTGGGCGAGGACGACCTGGTGCTCACCACGATCGGCTCGCTCACCGAGAACTCCGACGACGGTGACCACCACACCGCCGCGAAGCTCGACGAGGGCCCGGCCCCGGCCTGGGACCTGTGGAAGAACATCGCCCGGCGCGACCCGTCGTTCGGGCGCCCCGAGGTGTTCTGCACCAACATCCCCGAGAGCAAGTGGGAGTCGGCCACCGTCACCACGCTCGACGCCCGCATCCCGGAGTACATCCAGAAGATCGCCAAGCGCGACCCGTTCAGCGGCGGCGTCGTGACGGGTGGGATCGTGACCGTGCGCGACTCGGCCTGGCTCATGAGCTGGACGGTCAACCGGCAGCCGCACTTCAAGCAGCAGCCCGAGGACCAGATCGTGGCCTGGGTCTACTCGCTGTTCGTCGACACCCCCGGGGACTTCGTCAAGAAGCCCATGCAGGAGTGCACGGGCGAGGAGATCACGCAGGAGTGGCTCTACCACCTGGGCGTTCCCGTCGAGGAGATCCCCGAGCTCGCGGCGACGGGTGCCATGACGGTGCCCGTCATGATGCCGTACGTGACCTCGTTCTTCCTGCCCCGCCGGGCAGGCGACCGCCCCGACGTCGTCCCCGAGGGGGCCGTGAACTTCGCGTTCATCGGCCAGTTCGCCGAGACCACGCGCGACACGATCTTCACGACCGAGTACTCGGTGCGCACCGGCATGGAGGCGGCCTACCAGCTCCTCGGGATCGAGCGGGGCGTGCCCGAGGTCTTCAACTCGACCTACGACGTGCGCAAGCTGCTCGCCGCGACCACGCGCCTGCGCGACGGCGAGGAGCTGCACATCCCCGGCCCCGGCATCCTGCGCAACCGCCTGCTGCGCAGGATCGACGCGACCGAGATCGGAGAGCTGCTCAGCGAGTTCGGGCTGCTGCACGAGAAGAAGTAGGGCGGGTCGTCGCACCGCGTCCGGCTCCCCGGGGGTGGGGTGCGTGTTCGCGTAGTCGCAACAATCGTGGTGGCTGTGCGAACGACACACCCCACCCCCGGGGCCGTCCCTACCGGGAACGGGGTGCGTCCGGACGACCACGCACATCGACGAGCGCATCCTGCCCCGTCGAGGGGGCAGGATGCCGGTTTGAGCACAGCATCAGCCGGCCCTCTGTCCGGCTACGTTCTCGAGGTGGTGCGCAACGACAGGTCCACGACCCTGTGGTGGGGTGAGGGTGCCGACGGCGGCGACGTCGTCGCGACGCGCAGCGGCAGGGTGCTCACGTGGACGAGTCCCGAGGCCTGCTTCGCCGCGGCGGCCGTCGAGGGCTGGGACGTGGCTCACGACGAGGCGACGCGGACGGACCTGACTCCGGTCCTCGAGTGGCTGGCTCGCCGACGAGCCCTCGATGCGGCGGCGGCTCTGAACGCGTGGAACCTGGCAGGCGACATGGCGCGCAGCACCAGGACACCCTGGGGAGACCGTGGGCGCGTCGCGGATGCCTGTCACGACAAGCTCACCGTGGCGTGCATCCCGTGGCTCGTCGGGCAGGACGACAGCTCGCCCCGTAGGACCGCGACCGAGGAGCGCTACCTGCGCAAGCGGGTCGGTGCGGCGGTCGCACTGTTCGACCAGCAGGTCGCGGGGCGTCGCCACCTCCGCCCCTAGACCCACGCCGGGACGATTCCTCAAGCCGGGACCCCCACGAAGGGATCTGGTTGGAGGTTTCCTCCAACCGGTTGTCGACTTCCGCCAACGCATGCTGCTCTCCCTGATTCGTGGCGCCGACGCACCGGCCCCCTGTCCCCGACAAGAGTGGACACGTGCCACCCGGCACCTCACGCCCTTCCCGAGGAGACCCCGTGGCCCGCGCAGTGCGCACCGACCTGCCCGCAGAACTGCCCGCTGACGTCCCCGCGAGCGAGCACCCCGACGCACCGGTGTCGCACGAGCCGGCACCCCGCAGTGCGGGCTCCGAGACCTCCGCGACCTCCCGCTGGCGCATCACCGCCGCCGACGCAGCCCGCATCGCGACCTTTGCCGCACTGACCGCGGTCCTCGGCATGCCCGGCTCGCTGGCCCTGTTCGGCAACGCGGTCCCGATCACGCTCCAGACCCTGGGCGTCATGCTCGCCGGCGCCCTCCTCGGCGCGTGGCGCGGTGCGCTCGCGATGCTCACCTTCCTCGCCCTGGTCGCGGCGGGCCTCCCGCTCCTGTCGGGCGGCCGCGGCGGCCCCGCGGTCTTCGTGGGCCCGTCGGTCGGCTACCTGATCGGGTTCGTGGCGGGCGCTGCGGTCGTCGGCCTGATCGTCGAGCGCTTCCGCACCCTGACGTTCTGGCGCGTCCTGGTCGCGAGCGTCGTGGGCGGCATGCTCGTCATGTACGCCCTGGGCATCCCGCTCCAGGCGCTCGTCACGGGCTTCCCGCTCCAGACCGTCGCGACCGGGTCGCTCATCTACCTCCCGGGCGACCTCCTCAAGGCCGTGATCGCGGCCTCGGTCACGGTCGGCGTGGTCCGCGCCTACCCTGCGGCCTCGCCGCTGCGCCGCCCCCAGAGCCCCGGACGCTCCACCGAGCAGCGGTCCGCCGCGAGCCCCGCGGCCTGATCGACCTACGATCCCCTCATGCCCGTCGCCCGCACCGTCATCGCGCACGCCCGCAGCTCCGCAGGGGGTCGCTGCGCGCTGCGCTCACCGGAACGCTCCCGCACCTACCGAGCCCTCGCCGCGGACGTCGTGGCGGGCGCGGAGTTCCTGCGGGCGACCGGGACGGTCGTGGGCGATGTCGTCGCGATCTCGCTGCCCGACCCGGTCGACCTCCTCACGGCCCTCCTCGCGGTCGACCTCGCGGGAGCCACTCCCCTGGTCTGCGACCACTCGTGGTCGCGGGCCCAGCGCGCCGAGGTCCTGCGGACCATCGCCCCGGCGGGCTTCGTCGAGGTCCCGCTCCCGCGCGGCAGCGCCACGGACGTGCTCGCCCCGCTCAGCGGCCCGGTCACGAGCAGCCTGCCCGACGACGTCGCTCCCCTCGAGCCCTCGGCTGCGGATCTCGCGTGGGCCGGCTTCTCGTCGGGCAGCACGGGTCGCCCGCGCGCCGTGGTCCGCACGCGCGGCTCGTGGGTCGGGTCGTTCGAGGCGGCGGCCCGCCTCACGGGCACCAAGCCCGAGGACACCGTGCTGGTGCCCGGCCCGCTCGCGTCCTCGCTCTACTGCTTCGCGGCCGTGCACGCGCTCGCGACCGGGGCGTGCGTCCAGCTCGCCAAGGGGGACGCTGCGATCACGACGGCCCTGGCGACCTCCGAGGTCGTGCACCTCGTCCCTTCGGCGCTCGAACCGATCCTCGACGCGATCGAGGCGGGGGCCCCGAGCCGTCTGCGGACCGCCGTGGTCGGCGGTGCCTCGCTGCCCACGGACGTGCGCGAGCGCGCGGCGCGCGCCGGGGTCGCCGTCGTGACCTACTACGGGGCCGTCGAGCTGTCGTTCGTGGCGATCGACACCGACGGCACGGGTCTGCACCCGTTCCCGGGCGTCGAGGTCGAGGTGCGCGAGCTGCCCGGTGCGACGCTGGGCGAGGTCTGGGTGCGGTCACCCTGGGTCGCGCAGGGGTACCTCGCCCGCGCGACCGGCCCGTTCCGCCGCGAGGGCGAGTGGTCGACCGTGGGCGACCTCGCGGAGCTGCCCGCCCCCGGGGACGCGGACGCTGCCCTGGTCCTGCGCGGGCGCGGCGACGGCGCGATCCTCACGGGCGGCGCGACCGTGGTCCCCGAGGACGTCGAGGTCGTCCTGCGCGCGATCCCGGGCGTCGAGGACGTCGTGGTCGTCGGCACCCCGCACCGGCGCCTGGGCGCGGTCGTGACGGCCGTGGTGCAGTGCGCCGACCGCCCAGGCCTGCGCGCCCACCTCGAACGGGTCGCCCGCGCCTCGCTCTCGGTCGCCCAGCGCCCGCGCCGCTGGTACGGCGTGCGCGAGCTGCCGCGGACGCCGTCGGGCAAGGCGGCGCGCGGCGCGATCAGCGAGGCTCTCCTGTCCGGCGGCCCCGCGTACGAGGCCCTGCGGTGAGCGCCTCCCCCGACTCCCCCGTGATCGTCGCCGCGCGGCGTACCTGGATCGGCACGGCGGGGCACGGGCACGCAGACCTGTCGGCGACCGACCTCGCCGCCCCCGTCCTCGGAGCGGTGCTCGCCGACCTCCCGGCAGGCCACGGCCTGGGCGTCGAGGACGTCGTGCTCGGGAACTGCACGGGACCGGGCGGGAACCTCGCGCGCGTCGCGGTCCTCGCCGCCGCCCTGCGCGACCCGGCAGGACCGCTGTCCGAGCGCGTCCCCGGCCTCACGATCGACCGGCAGTGCGGCAGCGGGCTGGCCGCGGTCCTGCTCGCGGCCCAGGGTGTCCGCGCCGGCGACGGCGACCTGGTGCTGGCCGGTGGTGCGGAGAGCGCCTCGACCGCCCCGCTGCGCGCCCACCGCCCGCCCCGCGGGTCGGGTGCCCAGCCGGTCCCCTACGACCGCGCCCCCTTCACACCCTCCGCGCTCGGCGACCCCGGCATGGGCGCCGCGGCAGACGCCCTCGCTCGCGAGCACGGCATCGACCGCGAGCGCCAGGACGCCTACGCCGCCCGTTCGCACGCCCGCGCCCTCGCGGCGCACGCGGCGGGCCGCTTCGGCGCGGAGGTCGTCCCGGTGGATGGCCTCGCCCGTGACGAGCGCGCCCGCAGGCTCGACCCCGCGCTGCTCGCGCGCCTCCCGTCCGCCTTCACGCCGGGCGGCGACGGGACCGCGGGCAACGCGAGCCCGGTCAGCGACGGGGCCGCTGTGGTCGCGGTCGTCCCCGAGCGGGTCCGGGCAGGGCTGGGCCTGCCGGGCCTGCGGCTCGTGGGCGGCCTGACGCGCGGCTGTGACCCGCGCCTGCCCGGGTGGGGCCCGGTCCCGGCGGTGCGCGAGCTGCTGGACCGCACGGGCCGCACCACGGGCGACCTCGCGGCGCTCGAGCTCGTCGAGGCCTTCGCGGCGCAGGTCCTGGCGTTCACGGGAGCGTTCTCCCTGCCCGACGACGACGCACGCCTCTGCGCGGACGGCGGCGCCCTGGCCCTGGGGCACCCGTGGGGCGCGAGCGGAGCGGTGTCGGTCGTGCGGCTGTTCAGCCGCCTCGTGCGCTCGGGCGCTCCGGCGGGTTCGCTCGGGCTCGCGGCCGCAGCGGTGGGCGGGGGCCTGGGCGTGGCCGGGCTGTTCGAGGTGGTCCGGTGAGAGGGACGAACGTGCGGAGAGCGGCTGCGACAGAAGCACCGCGCCATGCGACCGAGCCGCCCGAGGTGGGCTGCGTCGTCGGGCTCGAGGACGTGCACGTGCGCCTGGGCGAGCGCGACGTCCTGCGCGGGATCACCGCGGAGCTGCACGAGCGGCGCATCGGGATCGTGGGGGCCAACGGCTCGGGCAAGAGCACCCTGGCCCGGCTGCTCGACGGGCTCGTCCTGCCCACGCGCGGGACCGTCCGCGTCGACGGCCTGGACACCCGCCGCTCAGGTGCCCAGGTCCGCCGGCGCGTGGGCTTCGTGTTCTCCGACCCCGACGCCCAGATCGTCATGCCGACCGTTGCCGAGGACGTCGCCTACTCGCTGCGCCGCAGCGAGCACGACCGTGCCGCGCGCGACCGGCTCGTCGCCGACTGGCTCGCGCGCCACGGCCTCGACGGGCACGCCGACCACCCCGCGCACCTGCTCTCGGGCGGCCAGAAGCAGCTCCTCGCGCTCACGTCGGTGCTCGTGACCGCCCCGCGACTCGTCGTCGCCGACGAACCCACGACCCTGCTCGACCTGCGCAACACGCGCCGCGTCGCGGCGCTGCTGGCCGAGCTCCCGCAGCAGGTCGTGCTCGTCTCGCACGACCTCGACCTCATGGCGGGCTACGACCGCGTCCTCGTGGTCGACGAGGGCCAGGTCGTGGCCGACGACGAACCCGCCCCGGCGATCGCGTACTACCGCCGGCTCCTGGACGAGCGGCCGTGAGCGGGACGAGCGCAGCGGCCGGGGCCTACGTCTTCGGGCGCTCGCTGCTGCACCGCGCGCCCGCCGGACCCAAGCTCGCCGCGCTCATGCTCTGCTCGCTCGCCCTGCTGCTGGTCCGCTCCCCCCTGGGCGTCGCGCTCGCGGCACTCGTGGTCGCAGGCCTCTACGCTCTCGCAGGCGTCGGCGGTCGCGCCGCATGGGGGCAGGTGCGCCCCCTGCGCGTGTTCGTGCCCGTGCTCTTCGCGCTCCAGTGGTGGCTCATGGACCTCACCTCCGCAGCCGTGCTCAGCACGCGGCTCGTGGTCCTCGTGGCGCTCGCGGGACTCGTCACGTGCACCACGCGGGTCGCCGACCTGCTCGGGGCGATCGAGCGCGGGCTCGCACCCCTGGGGCGCGTGGGCGTGGACGTCGAGCGCATCGCGCTCGTGCTCGCCCTCGCGCTGCGCAGCGTGCCCGTGATCGCGGACCTCGCGGGACGGGTCCGCGACGCGCAGCGGGCGCGCGGGCACGAGCGCGACGTCAGGGCGTTCGCCGTGCCGCTCGTCGTGGGCGCGATGCGCCAGGCCGACGCCCTGGGTGAGGCCCTGAGGGCGCGCGGGTTCGACGACTGAGGTCGTCGTCCCCCGCCTCAGGCCCGGCGCCGTGCCAACCAGTCGATCGCGACGAACCCCTGACGTCGCTGGAACGCGCGCAGGGTCGGCATGTTCTGCGGTGCGGGGTGCCGGGCGGCGTCGAAGAAGTAGCCCGCGAGCCCCGCGAGGAAGGCGTCGACGTGCTCGCGCGTGGCCCCGCGGAAGAGCGGGTGCGACGACGCGATCGCGTCGACGTCGACCGTGCTGTCGTTGACGCGCGCGTCGAGCAGCAGGGTCAGGGCGTCGATCCAGCGCGCACCCGTGGCGGCCCACGGCCAGTCGACGACCCACACGCGCGAGGACTGGTCGACCAGCACGTTGTCGAAGCGGAGGTCGAGGTGGACGAGGCGGTCGCCGTGCGCGGCCTGCGCGGCCGTCGCCGCGAGCGCCTCGAGCTCGTCGAGGTGCTCGACCGCCCAGGCAGGAAGACCCACCAGGTGACCGTCGGCGCGCAGCCGGGACCAGCCCTCGAACGTGGGGGCGAGCTCGGTCCGCGCGTCGGCGAACGGTGAGACGCCGGACGCGTCCCGGACCACGGGGAGCTCGAGGAGTGCGCCGAGCACCGCGATGAGCTCGCGGCGCTCGGGCGGCAGGTCGGGGTGGCGGCCCTCGATGTCCTCGACGACGAGCGCGACCCACTCCTCGCTCTCGTGCGCGCCCAGGAGCCGGGGCGCGGGGGCCGCGTCGGGCAGGCGGCGCAGCACCTCGAGCTCACGGCGGTGGATGTCGTACGCGTCGGGGTTGCGCGAACGGCTCACGGCTTTGACGAACGCACGGGCCCCCGACGCGGTGCGCACGCGGTCGGCGCTGCCCGGCGAGTAGCCCTGGACCTGGCTCGCGGCGAAGACCACCGGCCCGCCCAGGATCTTCTCGACGTCCGTGCGCACCTGCGGTGCGAGCTCCTGCCAGGTCGTGCGCCGCGTCGAGTCCACCCGGCGAGACTAGTGCGCGGGCGCGGCGTGCACGGACAGCGCGCGCCCGCGAGTCTGCGGAGCGCGCCGCCTACGTGCCCGCGGGCGTCGGCTGCTTCTCGATCTCGACCCTCGTCATCTCGGGCGTGAACGCGTAGACGTCCTCGCCCTCCGCCGAGATCCACCACTTGCCGCACATCACGGTGCTCCTGGCCTCCTGGCCCTCCGGCCACCAGCTCGCGAGCAGGGTGGAGTCGGTGCGGTAGTCGTCGGCCACCAGGTCGCCGCGCTCGGGCCTGGCGACCAGCGGGTCGTCGGCCGAGACGGCCGTGCAGTCGGCAGGCAGGCCGTCGAGCGACCCCTGGAACGTCACCAGGCGCTCGTCGCCCGTGGTGCGGAAGATCCCCCGGACCTTCGCGGCGTCGTCGGGCACCCAGGTCGGGACGACCTTCTCGTCCTTGCCCTCCTTGCCGGTCTCGAACGCGAAGGTCTTGGTGTGGCCGGCGTCGCGTTCCTCGAGCCCCTCGGCGATCGAGCCGCACGCGCTGAGCGTGAGGGCCGCGAGGCCTCCGAGGGCGACGACGAGGAGCGTGCGGGGGCGGCGGGACATGGACGGGGACGTGGTGTTCGTGGTCATGGCACCGACGCTACGGACGCGTCCCGGGGCACCGCGTCGGGTCCTGGTCGGGTCCTGCGGGCTCGTGGCTGCACCGCTCGCCGGACTCTCCTGCCGACCGGCTCCACCCCTCGGTGCAGACCGGGGGCAGGTGTCCCAGGGTCATCCCCTAGGCGGCCCGGCGTCCGGTTCGTCCCGTCCGCCCCACTGGTCACCCGTCGGCCCCCACCCCGTCGGGCACCGTTCACCGACCGGACACCCGCCGCGCCTAGGTTCCGAGCGTCTGCCCTGCACCCTGCGGGGCCATCGGAACGAGGAGCACGGAATGCGCGTGGTTCACCAGTCCCGCCGGCACGGGAAGGCGGCCGGGATCGTGGCCGCCGGCCTCACGGTCGCCGTCGCCGCCGGGACGTTCGGGGTCGTCGGCACCGCCGTCGCCGCCCCCGACCCGTCCGTCCCCCCTGCCGTCACCCTCTCGCCGCTCGGCACGTACTCCACGGGCCAGCTCGACGAGTCCGCAGCGGAGATCGTCGCGTTCCACGCGGCCTCGAAGCGCCTGTTCGTCGTCAACGCCCAGTCCGGGAAGGTCGACGTCCTCGACGCCCAGGACCCCACGGCACCGACCCGCCTGTTCGAGCTCGCGGTCGGCGGCACGGCCTCCGCGGACGGCTCGGTCGTGGCGGCCGACGCCGTCGTGAACTCCGTCGCGATCCGTCCCGACGGTCTCGCCGTCGCCGCGGTCGAGTCCAGCACCAAGACCGACGAGGGCTGGGTCGTCTTCTTCGACGCCGCCGCCCCCGTGACCACCCCGGGCACCGCGCCCGCAGCAGCGGTCCTCGGCGCTGTGCGCGTGGGCGCGCTGCCCGACATGGTCACGTTCTCGCCCGACGGCACGCGCATCGCGGTCGCCAACGAGGGCGAGCCCGCAGACGACTACAGCATCGACCCCGAAGGCTCGATCTCGATCGTCACAGCACCCGCGGGCCTCGCGAGCGCCGCCCAGAGCGACGTCCGCACCGCGACGTTCCACGCGTTCGAGGCGGGTGGACCCAGAACGCTGCCCGCGGGCGTCCGGGTGTTCGGCGGCCGGGAGGCCGCGGGCACGGGCGTCCCCGAGCGTCCCGTCTCGGAGAGCCTCGAGCCCGAGTACATCGCGTGGGACGCGACCGGCACTGTCGCCTACGCGAGCGTGCAGGAGGCGAACGCGCTCGCGGTCGTCGACGTCGCGAGCGCGACCGTGACCGACCTGCTGCCGCTCGGGACGCAGGACCACCTGGCAGCCGGCAAGGGCCTCGACGCGTCCGACAAGGACGGGAAGATCAACATCCGCTCCTGGCCCGTCAAGGGCCTCTACGAGCCCGACACGATCGCCTCCTACCAGGCGGGCGGCGCGACCTACCTCGTGACCGCGAACGAGGGCGACTCGCGCGACTGGAAGGGCTGGTCCGAGGTCGCGCGCGTCAAGGACCTCGGCAAGAAGGGCGTGCCCGGCTTGTGCGCCGACGCATTCTCGTCGTTCGTCGGCGCGCCCGGCAACCCCGCGACGCTCGCCGAGCTCACGGCCGACGCCAACCTGGGCCGCCTCAACATCAGCACCGCGAGCGGCCTGCGCGCCGACGGCTCGTGCTACGAGGAGCTGTACTCCTACGGGTCGCGGTCGTTCTCGATCTGGTCGACCGACGGCCGACAGGTCTTCGACTCAGGCGACGCGTTCGAGCAGCTCGTCGCCTCGGTCAACCCCGACTTCTTCAACTCGAACCACACCGAGTCCGGGTTCGACGGGCGCAGCGACGACAAGGGCCCCGAGCCCGAGGGGCTCACGCTGGGTGAGGTCGGCGGGCGCACCTATGCGTTCATCGGCTTCGAGCGCGTGGGCGGGATCGCGGTCTTCGACGTCACGGACCCCGCGCACGCGACCTACGTCTCCTACGTCAACAACCGCGACTTCTCGGTGAGCGCCGAGGCGACGCCCGAGAAGCTCGCCGAGGCCGGCGACCTGGGTCCTGAGGGCCTTACGTTCGTCGCGGCGAGCGACTCGCCCACGGGCTCGCCGCTCCTCGCGGTCGGGAACGAGATCTCGGGCACCACGACGTTCTACGGCGTCGTGGTCCCGGGGGCCGAGCCCGGCGACGGCCAGATCGACCTGACGGTCACCATCCCGGCCGCTCCCGTCGAGCCGGGCGAGTTCGTCTGGACGGTCGACGGCGGCACGCGCGTGGTCGACCTCGGCACGGCCCGGCTCGCGGGCGACCACCTCGCCGCGGCCGGACGCCTGGGCGCCGTGACGGTGACGGACACCCGAGCGACCGCCCCCGCGTGGTCCGTCTCGGCGCAGGTCGGGGACTTCACCACGACCGCCGGGGCGCGCACCCTCCCCGGCAAGCACCTCGGCTGGACGCCCGCCCTGGTCACGGCCGGCGGCGGGACGCTCGCGGGCGCCCCGGTGGCGTCGGGCCTGTTGAGCGGGAACGGCCTGGCCGACTCCGCCCTGCTCGGGTCCGCAGCGGCGGGGCACGAGCTGGGCAGCGCGGTCCTCGGCGCCGACCTCGACCTGCGCCTCCCGGTCGACGCGGCCGCCGGTACCTACACGGCCACGCTGACCCTCACCGCGATCGGCTGACCGACATGACCCGTCGCCACGTGAACGGTGGCAGCCGGTCCAGCCGGTCCCGCGTCGCGACGGCGCTCCTGGTCGGGGCGGTGGCAGCGCTGCTGTCCGCCGCCCCGGCCGGAGCGGGCCCCCGGCAGGGCGTCGCCGCACCGTCGCCGGCCGCGGCACGGTCGACCGTCGACGAGACCACGAACCAGCCCGACGCTCAGCCGGTGACCTGGGGCGTCGCCCCTGCCGCGGCCCCGACCTTCGACTTCGCCCTGGAACCCGGGGCAACCCTCACGGACCAGCTCGTCGTGACCAACCACGGCGACGTCCCGCTCGACCTCGCGGTCTACGCCGCCGACGCCTTCACCTCGCCCACGGGAGCGCTCGACGTCCTGCCGGCAGGCACACCGTCCGAGGACCTGGGTGCCTGGATCTCGACCGACGTCCCGCAGGTCCTGGTCGCCCCCGGTGAGCGCGTGGCGGTCCCCTTCACCCTCACGGTCCCGGCCGACGCCACACCGGGCGACCACACGGCCGCGGTCGTGACCTCGCTCGTGACGGGTGCGGGCGAGGGCGGGGTCGCGGTCGACCGGCGCCTCGGCACGCGCGTCCTGGTCCGGGTCGCGGGCGACCTCGCGCCGTCGGCGACCGTCACGGACGTCGACGCCGACTACACCGGGTCGTGGAACCCGGCCGGGACGGGCGACGCGCACCTCACGTTCACCGTGACCAACACGGGCAACGTCCGCCTCGCAGGTCCCCTCGCGGCCACGGTCGCGGGCCCCATGGGCGTCGGTGCCGTCTCGGTCCCGCTGGGCGACCTGCCCGAGCTCCTGCCGGGCGACGCGATCACCCTCACGGGGACCGCGACGGGGGTCGCGCCGCTCGGGCGCCTGGCGGCGTCGGTCGCGCTCGCGCCCGTGGTCGCCACGACGGCGACCACGACCCTGCCCGACGACGCCGCCTCCCACTCGCTCGACCCCGCCACGGGCGAGGCGCACCTGTGGGCGGTCCCGTGGTCCGCGTTCGCCCTGGCCGTGCTCCTCGTGGGTGCGGTGCTCGCGTGGCGGACGCTGCGCCGTCGGGCACGCGTGCGCTTCGAGGCCGCGGTCCGGGACGCCCTCGCGGCCGCCTGACGCCGCGTGCACGGGTCGCCCGCGACCCACCGAGCGCCCGCGGCCGGGTCATGCAGCCGGCGAGCTGCTGCCCTCCACCGCCGCATCCTCGGCGGCCGACGCACGCGACCCCTTGAGCGAGAGCAGCATCGAGACCGCGAGACCTGCGGCGGTCAGCCCGACCAGCACGCGGTAGTCGACGACCCCGACGACGGCCGCCGCGACCACGGTCATGGCGAGCTGCGGCACGTTGAGCAGCATGTTCGTCGCGGCCGAGGTGCGTCCCTGGAGCGTGGGCGGCGTCTTGAGCTGGCGCTCGGTCACGAACCCGACGATCGCCCAGGTGACCCCCAGGCCGATCGCGCCCATCCCGGCGATGATCGCGACGAGGTCGGTGCCCAGGGCGGGCAGGATGCCGAGCGTCACGATCCCGAGCGCGAGCGCGACCAGACGCTGCGAGCCGATCCGCTTGATCATGCGCGCGGCCGTGAGCCCCGCGACGATCGCCGTGACGCCCTGGACGCTCGAGATGGGTCCGAGCATCTCCGGCCCCAGCCCCAGGCCGCTCTCGATGACCGCGAAGCTCACCGCGTTGAGCACGCCCACGGCCCCGAACCCGACCGCGAGCGCGACCGTCAGGACACCGAGCGGCGCGGTGCGGAACAGGTGACGGAACCCTGCGGTGACCTCGGCGAGGAACGGCTCGCGCTCGTCCTGCGGGGTCGGCGGGGTCTCCGCGAGCACGATCCGTGACACGAAGAACGCCGCGACCACGAACGCGACCACGGCCGAGACCACGAGGGGCAGGGGCCCGACCGCGACGTACACCCCCGCGCCGATGACGGGCATGACGAGGCGGAACGTCTGGTCGATCGTCGTGAGCCGGCCGTTGGCGGCGCCCAGGGCCTCGTCGGGCAGGAGGTCGCGGATGAGCCCCGACTGGGCCGCGGCCGTCGCGAACCCGATCCCCGAGTACAGGACCGTGACCACGAAGATCAGCCAGACCTGGCCGGGACCGCGGACCGCGAACAGCGAGAGCAGCGAGACCGCGCCGACGAGGTAGGCCACGATCATCAGGCGGCGGCGCGAGACGCGGTCGGCGACCTGGCCGAGCAGCGGGGACACAAGCGCCGGGAGGCCCAGGGCTGCGAAGACCAGACCCGCGGTGCCGTTCGAGCCCGTGAGGTCCTTGACCCACACCGCGAAGATGATCGCGAGGACCGAGTCCGCGAAGTTGGTGAAGCCCCAGGCGACCGTGAGGAGACGGAAGGGCCGGGTGCGCAGCGCCTGCTTGACGAGGGTCGCCTCGTCGGTGGTCGCGCTCATGCGCGGGGCTCCTCGCCGGTCGGCAGCCCGACCGTGACCGGGCCGTCGGCGGGCGCGTCCAGGGCCCGGGACGCGGGGCCCCCGGCGTCCGCCGGCGCGTCGGGGTCGAACGGGTCCGCGTTGACGACGCCGAAGAACCGCGCGGGCCGCGACCCCTCGGGGCGCAGCTCGGGACGCGTCCAGCGTCCTGCGAAGCGGTCGGTGATCGCCTGCAGCTCGCGCGAGAGCTCGGTCAGCTCCTCGGGCGTCGCCCAGAACGAGCTCTTGGTCATGACCGAGGCGAGGAGCCACTCGTGGGGCTGGCGGGGCGCGGTGTCGATCCAGTGCCTGACCCGGGCCGCCTCCTGGTCGACCACGATCCGCGCGAGCTCGCCCGCGGCCCGCAGCGACTCGGGCTGCTCGGGGTCGTAGCGGCTCGTGCGCCCGGTGCCCACGGGCTTCCATGGCTTCTCGCGCCCTACCCGCTCGGCGGGCTCGACGAACCCGTACTTGGCGAGCATGCGCAGGTGGAACGAGCAGCTCGCGACCGACTCGCCCGTGACCTCGGCGCAGCGCGTGGCCGTGGCCTGCCCCTCGTCGTCGAGCAGGTCGAGGATCGCGAGGCGCAGCGGGTGGGCCAGGGCCCGGATCCGCTCGGGGTCGGACGTCGTGATGTCCTCGTCGCGCTGCGCCGGGGCCGGGACCTGTGCGGGCGGGTGCGTGACGTCGTCGGGCGGGGTGCTCTGTGGCATGCGGCCACCCTACGACTCTAAAGAAGTCTTGCGCAAGGGTTCTTTAGAATGAGGTTCTGGGGTGGACACGGAGGGAGCGGACCGTCCCGCCCGGTCGCCGGCAGCTCAGAGCGAGGCGTCGCGGATCGCGCGCTGGAGGGCGCGGAGCGCAGGAGCAGCGCGGCGAAGCGCTGCGCGGTCGGCCACGTCCATACGAGCCAGCGCGCGGTCGAGGGACCCGGCCCAGGCCTCGAGGATCGCGCTGCGCTCGGCCTCGGCCGCCGCCGTCGGGACGATCCGCACCACGCGGCGATCGTCCGGGCTCGGCTCGCGGACGACGAGACCGCGCTGGACGAGCGAACGCACGGCGGCGCTCGTGTTGGGCTGCAACAGCCCGAGCGCCTCGCTCAGCTCGCCGACGGTCGCGCCCGGCGACTCGAGGACCTGCTTGACGACACCGGCCTCGGTGATCGGCAGCCTGTTGACCCCCGCACGCTCGGGGGCTCGTCGATGGATGGTCCAGGCGAGGCCGTGGAGCGCCTCGGCGAGCTCGGCGTCGGTGGCGGCCGAGGCGTCGCTCTCTTCGACAAGGTCGGGCACGTCACTGCTCCCTGGCTCTCGGGCCCCCTCGACGGGCGCCGCGTCGCGACATGCTAGCAACCGGCGTCGCGCGTCCCGTGCCGGACCAGCGGTCCGGCACCGGACGGGACGGCACGGGACGCGCGAGCACTCTCAGAGCGGCAGAGCCATGGTCGCGAGCACGTGGTTCGTGGCCGTGACGTTGTCGAACTCCGACAGCCTGCCCATCTCCCACTCGCCGATCGCCAGGGAGGTCTCGACGATGAGCTTGCAGCGTTCGTAGCGACGCTCGGTGTACGCGACGAAGGCCGACTCGAGGTCCTCGTGCGACGCCATGACCTCGGCGAGCACCACGCCGTCCTCGATGGCCTGGGCAGCGCCCTGACCGAGGTGCGGAGTGATCGCGTGCACGGCGTCGCCGATGAGCACGACCCGGCCCGCGTGCCACGGCGCGGGCGAGATCAAGGCCTCCTCGGGGCGCAGCACGACCTGGCTCGAACCGTCGAGGTACGTGTCGCGCACGCGACCCGTGAGCCCGCCGAAGGGCGCGAGGTGCTCGCGGAGAAGCTCGAGAGTCTCCTCGTCGCTCATCCGCCCGGGGCGGTCCATCTGCGCGTTGTAGAACAGGTAGGCGAGGTCGGGGCCGATCGGGACGAAGCCCGCCATGCCCTCGGGCCCCTCCTGCAGGATGATCCGGTCGATCTCCGGCTCGCGCGGGATGTTGATCCGGAAGGCCGACTGACCGATGTAGACGGGCTGGAGCTCCTCGGCGAGCACGTGGCGACGCACCGCCGAGCGGACGCCGTCCGCCCCGACGACGACGTCGTACCGACCGGACGAACCGTCGGCGAAGGACACGTCGACCCCCGCGTCGTCGGCACCGAGGTCGGCGAACTCGGTCGAGTAACGGATGACCGCGCCGACCTCGTTCGCGCGGGCCGTGAGAATCGCGTGGAGCGCCGGCCGGGTCAGCCCGTTGAGGGGCGGCAGGTCCGATCCGGGGATGCGCGCACCGGGCATGTCCCGGACGAAGCTCCCGCCGACGTCGTACATCGCACCCCAGGCCGTCGCCGGGTACCCGACCGACATGCAGGCGTCGGCGCAGCCGATCGCGTCGAGTGCGCGCAGCGCGTTGATGGGCTGGATGATGCCGACCCCGTAGACCGAGGAGTGGAGGTCGGGCGAGCGTTCGACCACCTCGACGGTGTACCCGACCTGACGGAGCGCGATCGCGGTGGACAGGCCACCGATCCCGCCACCGATGACGAGGACAGTTCCTCGACTCATGTGCTTCACCTACATCGTTGTGAGTGTGTCCTACGGGCTTCGTCGCCCGCGGGGAGTGCATCCGTGGACGACGGTAGCACAAACATATGCGCACATATGTATCCCCTGGCACCCTTCCGCTCGACGCCCCGGTTCAGCCCTGTCGTCGCGGCAGGTCGTGCAGCCTGTCGATCACCACCACGCCCCCGAGGACCGCGACCGCGAGGCTCGCCCCCGCGAGCACGTCGGTCACGAAGTGGTAGCCGAGGTACAGGCGGCTGCCCCCGACGACCGCGATCACCACCACGCTCACGACGACCCAGGCCACGAGCACGAGCCTGCGCTGCCGTCCCTCCTGCCACTGCCGCCACACCAGGTAGCCGCCGACCAGCACGAGCGTCGCGGCACCGATCGTGTGCCCCGACGGGAACGAGAAGCTGCGCTCGACGCCCGGGACGACCATGGCGGCGTCGTCGGGCCGCGGCCTGGCCACGAGCGCCTTGAGCAGCGTCGAGACGATCGTCGACGTGATCATGGCCCCGGCCAGCAGGCCCGGTTCCCACCAGCGCCGGGTCGCGAGCCCCCACCACAGGCACCCCACCCCGACCAGGATCGGCAGGACCACGGGGCCGAACAGGTTCGTGACGACCGTCAGGACCGCCGTCGCGGCGGCGGTCCGGTGCGCGACCATCCACGCCAGCACGGCGTCGTCGGTGAACCAGAGGTCGTCGCGCTCGCGCACGGAGTCGTAGACGACCAGGAAACCCAGCACGCCGATCATGACCAGGACCAGGCCGGGCAGCGCGGCGACGAGCCGCGCGCGCCACACGCCCACCGTGCCCGACGACGTCCCCTCCCCCGCGCTCACGTCGCCCCGTGCGTCACTCGGCCCACCGTCTGCTCCCATCCCGAGAGCCTAAGGAGAAAAAGGCGTGCACCGCCCGGCGAGGAGGTGGTTGTGTTGCACCTATCACCGCGGTGGCGTCCGTCCGGTCAGTACCGGGCGGTGGAGGACCCGGCCAGGTCCACGAATCCGACGTCACGAAAGACGAACCACCATGCATCCCCAGCTCATGCACGACGTCGCCGACCTCGGTCGGCGCGAACAGCTCCAGGAGCAGACGCTGCGCCGCAGCAGCCTGCGACGGACGACGACCCGCATCCCGGCGCGCACCCGGCAGGCCCGCCTGCCGCGTCGTACCGCATGACGGCGCCCGGCCGCTCGGCGATCTCCCGCCGACCGGGCACCCACCACCGAAGGCCCTGATCTCCTCGTCACAGGAGTCAGGGCCTTCGTGCTGCCGGCCCCGCCACGAGGCCTCCAGGAAGCGCGCCCGGAGCGCCGCGGGCGTGCCCGCCCCGACCCACGGCCTAGGCTGTGGGCGTGAGCCCTGTGAACACCAATGACCGCATCGTGTGGATCGACTGCGAGATGACCGGTCTCGATCTGGGCGCCGACGCGCTCATCGAGGTCGCCGCCGTCGTCACCGACTCCGAGCTGAACGTCCTGGGCGACGGGGTCGACGTCCTCATCGCCCCGCCCGCCGAGGCGCTCGAGCAGATGGGCGACTTCGTCCGCGAGATGCACACCACGTCCGGGCTCCTCGAGGAGCTGCCGGGCGGCACGACCATGGCCGACGCGCAGGCCCGCGTGCTCGAGTACATCCGCACCTGGGTCCCCGAGCCGGGCAAGGCCCCGCTCGCGGGGAACTCGGTCGGGACCGACAAGACGTTCCTCGAGCGCGACATGCCGGAGCTGGTCGGCCACCTGCACTACCGGATCGTCGACGTCTCCTCGATCAAGGAGCTCGCGCGCCGCTGGTACCCGCGCGTGTACTTCGCGTCCCCCGCCAAGACGGGCGGCCACCGTGCGCTGGGCGACATCCTCGACAGCATCGACGAGCTGCGCTACTACCGCGAGGCACTGTTCGTGCCGCAGCCCGGCACCGACTCCAGGACCGCGAAGGCGATCGCCGAGCGCATCAAGGAGACCTCGGTCGCCTTGTCGATCGGGACGCCGGGGACGGACGCCGAGACCGGGACCGAGACCGACGCCGCACCCCTGTCCTGAGACCCCTCAGAAACCAGGTACACTTTTCGACGGCTGCTAAAGAGTTCTTCGGAGCTCGTGCAGGCCGTGGTGGGTATAGCTCAGCTGGTAGAGCACCTGGTTGTGGTCCAGGGGGTCGCGGGTTCAAGTCCCGTTACTCACCCCACGGAGAGAGGCCCCTCGCGTTCGCGCGAGGGGCCTCTTCTCGTTCCGGTCAGCCCCTCGGACCGCGGTACCCAGGGTGTGATTCCGCTCACCGGTGGCGACCGCGCCAGCCCGACCTACAGTGGGTGAGGTGTCAGCCCCCGCGAGCGTTGCCGTCCGTGGTGAGCACCAGCACGCCGAAGCCGTGGCCACGCTGGTCCGCTCCGCCGCCGCCGTCGAGTCCGGCCACCCGTTGCGCCTGGCCAAGCGGACCACCAACCTCTTCCGTCCCAGACGCCCGTCGGACGGGCCGGGCCTGGACGCGTCGGGACTGACGGGTGTCGTCTCGATCGACCCCGCGGCCGGCACCGCGGACGTCCAGGGCATGTGCACCTACGAGGACCTGGTCGCGGCCACGCTCCCGCACGGCCTCGTGCCGACGGTCGTCCCTCAGCTGCGCACGATCACGGTCGGTGGCGCGCTGGCGGGCCTGGGCATCGAGTCGAGCTCGCTGCGCAACGGCCTGCCCCACGAGGCGGTCCTCGAGCTCGACGTCCTGACACCCGCGGGCGAGGTCGTCACGGCGGCGCCCACGGGCGCGCATGCCGACCTCTTCCGCGCGTTCCCCAACTCCTACGGCACGCTCGGATATGCGACACGGGTGCGGCTCCGCCTGGACCGGACCGAGCCGTTCGTCGCGGTCCGCAACGTGCGCCTCCACTCGGTCGCCGAGGTCGCGGCCGCGATCGGCAAGATCGCGGCGGACGGGTCGTGGGACGGCGAGCAGGTCGACTTCTGCGACGGCGTGCTGTTCGACCCGGGCGAGCTGTACCTGTGCCTGGGCCGGTTCGCGTCGCGCGACGAGGCACGGGCGCTCGCGCCTGCACCGAGCGACTACACGGGCCAGGAGATCTACTACCTGTCGCTGCGCGAGAAGTCGCTCGACGTCCTGCGCACGCAGGACTACCTGTGGCGCTGGGACACCGACTGGTTCTGGTGCTCGCGCGCGTTCGGGGTCCAGAACCCGCTCGTGCGCAGGCTGTGGCCGCGGCGGTGGCGACGTTCCGACGTCTATCGCCGGATCGTGGGTCTCGACGAGCGCCTGGACCTCACGGGTCGGCTCGCCGACCTCCGCCGTCGGCCCCGCAACGAGCGGGTGGTCCAGGACGTCGAGGTCCCGCTCGACCAGGTCGAGAGCTTCATGGCGTGGTTCACGAGCCACGTGCCCATGACGCCGGTGTGGCTGTGCCCGCTGCGCCTCGCGTCGCCCGAGCCCTGGCCGCTGTACCCCCTCGAACCTCACCGGGTGTACGTCAACGTGGGGTTCTGGGGCGGCGTGCCGATCGCCGAGGGCGCGCACGACGGCGACGTGAACCGCCAGATCGAGATGGCCGTCGCCGTCCGCCACGGCCACAAGTCGCTCTACTCGACCTCGACGTACGGCCGCGAGACGTTCGACACCCTCTACGGCGGCCTCGACTACGCGGCGGTCAAGGACCGCTACGACCCCGCGGGGCGCACGCCCACGCTCTACGAGAAGGCGGTACAGGGAGCATGACGCAGATCGCAGTGGCCGACGTCCTCGACCAGCTGGCCGACGGCCCGCTCCCGTTCGGGTTCACCGCGTACGACGGGTCGAGCGCGGGGCCCGCCGATGCCGCGTTCCACGTCCACCTCGCGAACGAGCGCGGCCTGCGCTACGTCGCGACGGCCCCGGGCGGGCTGGGACTGGGACGCGCGTACGTCGCGGGCGACCTCCAGGTCGACGGGGTCCCCGGAGGGGACCCGTACCCCCTGCTCAAGGCCGCCGCGGACGGGTTGCGGCTGCGCCGGCCGAGCGCAGCGGAGGCCGCGCGGATCGCCCGGGGCCTGGGGCTGGGCTTGCTGCGCCCGCCCGAGCCTCCGCCCGAGGAGCACCTGTCGAGGCTGCGCCGGCTCACCGAGGGGCTGCGGCACTCGCGCCGGCGCGACGCCGAGGCCATCAGCCACCACTACGACGTCTCGAACGCGTTCTACCGCCACGTCCTGGGCCCGTCCATGACGTACACGTGCGCGTGCTTCCCGACCCCGCAGTCGACGCTCGAGGAGGCGCAGGAGCACAAGTACGCGCTCGTCGCGGGCAAGCTCGGCCTGCACCCCGGCATGCGCCTGCTCGACGTGGGCTGCGGATGGGGAGGCATGGTCCGGCACGCGGCCCGCTCGGGCATCCGCGCGCTCGGGGTCACGCTGTCGCGCCAGCAGGCCGAGTGGGCGCAGGACCGGATCGAGCGCGAGGGCCTCGCCGACCTCGCCGAGGTCCGGTACGCGGACTACCGGGACGTCACGGAGGGCGGGTTCGACGCCGTGAGCTCGATCGGGCTCACCGAGCACATCGGGGTCGCCAACTACCGCGCGTACTTCACGTTCCTCCAGGGGCGGCTGCGGGACGGCGGGCGCCTGCTCAACCACTCGATCACGCGCCCGACCAACACCGCCCGCCCCCGTGCGGGCGGCTTCATCGACCGGTACGTCTTCCCGGACGGGGAGCTCACGGGGTCGGGCCGGATCATCTCGACCATGCAGGACGTGGGCCTCGAGGTGCGTCACGCGGAGAACCTGCGCGAGCACTACGCGATGACGCTGCGCGAGTGGGGTGCGAACCTCACTCGGCACTGGGACGAGTGCGTGGCCGACGTCGGGATCGGCACGGCCCGCGTGTGGGGCGTGTACATGGCGGGGTCGCGGCTCGCGTTCGAGCGCAACGAGATCCAGCTGCACCAGGTCCTCGCGGTGCGTCCGGAGCCGGGCGGGGCGGCGGACTTCCCGCTGCGCCCGGACTGGACCCCGTAGGCCCGACGGCGGCGCTCGCCGGGCGGTCGCGTGCGGCGTCCGAGGAGTCAGGGCTCGTCGCGCGCGGTCGTGAGGTGGGTGTGCGCGCACCGCCAGCCGTCGGCTCCTCGGACGAACACGTCGGTGATCCACTCGTCGGAGGCGAACGCCTGCCCCCGGTAGTGCCCGCTGTTGGCACCGCGCCCGGTGAAGACGGCGACGTCCCCCAGGTCGCGCACGCTGCCCGTGATCTTGCTCATCGTCTCGTGCGTGAGCTCCCCCGAGCGGACGAGGTCCAGGAAGGTCTCGCGGGACGTGATGCCGTCCTCGCCGACGATCTGCCAGTCGTCGGTCGTGAAGCGGCCGATCGCATCGGCGTCGTTGTCGACGATCGCCCTTCCCCAGGCGGCCTCGACCGCCTCGAGCTCACTCGTCAGGTCGTGCTCCTCGTCGGTCATCCGTCGATCTCCCGTCGGTTCCCGGTGGGGCCTGGGAAGGCCCGCGGAGAGGGTCGTCAGGACCTTGGTCCCGCCCCTCCGAACCCTTCGGCACTACGCCCCGGCGAGGCCTGTCGGATCACGCCTCCCACCGTTGACAATCTGTCATCTCCGCGTGACAGAGGCCACATTCTCACGCTTGTGAAGGCATTCACAAGCAGGTTAGGGTCGACACATCGAAGCGCTCCCAGCCCCGGGTTCGCAACGAAGATCGGCCCTTTCCGTTCTTTCACCGCAGGTCGTCCGACCTCTTCCTCTGGGAGTCACACCATGAGCACCAGCACCGCTGGTCCCGCCCGCTCCGTCCGTCTCATCGGCCTCGTCACGATGATCGCAGGCCTCGTGCTGCTGCTCGCCGGCGCAGCCACCTGGGCCACCATCTCCTCGCAGCTCGCCGCCGAGAAGATCACCGTCTCGGAGGACGCCTCGATGTTCGGTGGCTCGCAGGTCCGCGGCCCGTTCACCGCCTACGCGCAGGCAGAGGTCATCAACAAGCACGCGCTCGCCGCCTCGGAGGGCAAGACCTACGCCGAGCTCGACAAGGAGGACCCGGCCCGTGCGACCGTCATGAACGGCTCGTTCCTCCGCGCCTCGCTCTTCACCTCGGTCGTCTCCTACGGCGTCAGCGCACTGGTCATGGGCCTCGGTGTCCTGTTCGGCCTCCTCGGCTACGCACTGCGCCGCATCGGAGCAGCTCCCGCCCTGGTCGCCGGTCCCTCGACGCCCACGCCTGAGGTCGCCAAGGTCTGATCTCGGACCGGCTCCACCGCACGACCCGCACGACCCGCACGGCAGATCACCCGGCAGATTCTCCCGGCATGGTGAAGGGCCGACGAGCACCAGCTCGTCGGCCCTTCATCACGTCCGGGCCCGGCCGGCAGCCCGTGTGCCCGCCGAGCAGGACACAGACCGTCGGGGACGGAGAGCGTCAGGCCGTGGGCGCCGCGACCAGGCGCTGCGCCACCGCGTCGGCGAACCGGTCGAGCGACCCCTTGCCGAGCGAGAAGAAGAGCGAGGGCTCGGTGAGCTCGACCTCGATGACCATGGGCGCGCCGTCGTCCCCGCCCACCAGGTCGACGCGCGCGTAGAGGTTCGGTTCCTGCCCCGGGACGGCCTTCGCTGCGACCTCGAGCGCCTGCTGCGCGACCGCGAGCTGCTCGGGGCTGGCCTCGAAGCGGCTCATCTCCTCCTGCTTGTACAGCCCCTGGGTGGGACGGTGCGGCCCGGTGAGGAGCGCGTTCTTGCGCACCGCGTGCGAGAACTCGCCGTCGATGAAGACCAGGCCGGTCTCGCCGGCCGTATCGACGCTGCGGACGTAGGGCTGCACCATGACCTGGCGGCCCGAGACGAGCAGGTTCTTGGCGTGCTGGATGGCGAGGCCGCGCGAGTGGGCCTCGCCCGACTGGTAGCGCCCGGTGTCCTTGGCCCCAGCGCTCACGACGGGCTTGATGACGAAGTCGCCCTGCGCGGGCAGGCGCGTGTGGATGGCGCGCGACGACAGGTTCTGGCTCGGGTCGAGCCAGAGCGTCGGGATGACCGGGACGCCCTGCTCCTCGAGCTCGCGCAGGTAGCGCTTGTCGGTGTTCCAGCTGATGACCGCTGCGGGGTTCAGCACCCGCCCGGCGCGCTCGGCCCACTCGACGAACTCGTCGCGGCGCGGCGCGTAGTCCCAGGCGGAGCGCACGACGACCGCGTCGAACGAGGTCCAGTCGACCGTCTCGTCGTCCCACACCGAGGGCACTGCCTCGATCCCCCGCGCGGCGAGGGCCCCGACGAGCGGTGCGTCGTCGGGGTCGAGGTGCGGCAGGACGGAGCAGGTGGCGACGGCGATGCGCGAGGTGGTGGTCACGCACAAGAGCCTAGACGCCCTGGGCGCGCTGAACACGTGGGATCGGGTGAGATCTCCGTCGCGCCGCTAGACCGCAGCGGCGTCGGCCGTGCGGCGCAGGGCGGCGAGGATGCCGTCCGCGGTGAAGGAGCCGACGACGTCGCCCACCTCGTCCGCGACGGGCACCCTGCCCATGGCGGACCCGGGCAGGGCCGCGATCGCCTCGAACGCCTCGGTCAGCGGCGCGCCGAGCCGGATGGGCTCGGGGGCCGGGGCGGAGATCAGCTCGGCCCCGTCGAGGTCTCCCCGCTGCACCGTGGCCAGGCCGAGCATCCGGACCGGCGCTCCCTCACCGATGAACTCGCGGACCGCGTCGCTCGCGGGGTGCGCCAGGACGGTCAGCGGCTCGGCGAGCTGTTCGAGGTGCCCGCCGAAGCTGAAGACCGCGATCCGGTCGGCGAGGCGGACCGCCTCGTCGATGTCGTGGGTCACGAACAGGACCGTGGTCCCGAGCTCGCGCTGGATGCGCCGGAACTCGGTCTGGAGCCGGCGGCGTCCGGCAGGGTCGACCGCGCCGAACGGCTCGTCCATGAGCAGGACGGGCGGGTCGGTCGCGAGCGCCCTGGCCACTCCCACCCGCTGTCGCTCGCCCCCGGACAGCTCGTGCGGGTAGCGCTCGGCGTAGGTGCCGGGGGCCAGCCCGACGAGCTCGAGCAGCTCACCGACCCGCGCCCTGGTGCGTGCCCTGTCCCACCCGAGCAGCCCGGGCACGGTCGCGACGTTCTGGGCCACGGTCCGGTGCGGGAACAGGCCCACGTTCTGGATGACGTAGCCGATCCTGCGGCGCAGCGCCACGGGGTCGCCCTGCGTGATGTCCTCGCCGCGCAGCAGGATGCGCCCGGCCGAGGGTTCGACGAGCCGGTTCGTCATGCGCAGCGTCGTGGACTTCCCGCAGCCCGACGGCCCGACGAGCGCGAGCATCTCGTGCTCGCGGACGCTCAACGAGAGGTCGCCCACCGCGACCGTGCCGTTGGGGTACTCCTTGCGGACGCCGTCGAACACGATGGCCGACTCGTCGGTGATGCTCGGGAACGCTGCGGTCGCCTCGCTGGTGCCTGTCGTGGAGCTCGCCATGCCCCGACGCTACCGGGCGCCGCACGTCGTCGCGCGAGCGGTGGGCGGCTCGGGATAGGTTCGACGGCATGCCACCCAACCCGTGGTTCTCGTGGAGCTACGTCCAGAACAACTGGGGAGAGATCTCCCAGGCGCTCGTCGAGCACACGACGATCACCCTCGAGGCCGTGCTCATCGCGCTCGTGATCGCCCTGCCCCTCGCGGCCCTCGCGCACCGTGTGCGCTGGCTGGCCGTGCCCGTGCTCGGCATGACGGGCGTCATGTACACCATCCCGTCGCTCGCACTGTTCTCGATCCTCGTCCCGTTCACGGGGATCGGGCGGACACCCGTGCTCATCGGTCTGGTCATGTACGCCCTGCTGATCCTGGTCCGCAACATCCTCGTCGGTCTCCAGGGCGTGGACCCGGACGTCCGCGACGCCGCCCGGGGCCTGGGCTACGGCTCGACCCGGCTCCTGGCGTCGGTCGAGATGCCCAACGCGCTCCCGAGCATCATGACGGGCGTGCGCCTCGCGACGGTCTCGACCGTCGCCCTCGTAACCGTGGGGTTCGTCGCAGGCTACGGCGGGCTGGGCACGCTCATGTTCCGTGGCTTCCGCTCGAGCTACAACGCGCAGATCATGACCGCGACGCTCCTGTGCCTGCTCCTGGCGGTCGTGCTCGACCTCCTGCTGCTGCTCCTGGGGCGGGCGCTGACACCCTGGTCACGCACGCGCGGCGCCTCGTCGAGGACGGGGGCCCGGGCTGCGGCCGTCGCCACCGGCGCGGCCACAGCGCCCGAGCCGCAGGAGCCGCAGGACCGGACGGCGGTGCGGGACGCATGAACGTCGTCGAGCAGGCCCTGACGTGGCTCAACGACCCGCTCAACTGGACCGGACCGGACGGGCTCCTGGTCCGCACGGGCGAGCACCTCGAGATGACGGCCGTCGCGGTCCTTCTCGCGGCGCTCGTCGCGCTGCCCGTCGGCATCTGGCTCGGGCACTCCGGGCGCGGGGCCGGGCCGACCATCGTGGTCGTCAACACCTCGCGCGCGCTGCCGACGTTCGGGATCCTGCTCATCCTCGCCGCGGGCGGGCTCTTCGGGAACCGTGCGGCGGTCATCTCGGCCGTGATCTTCGCGATCCCGCTGATCCTCGCGAACGCCTACACGGGCGTCGCCGAGGTCGACCCCGACGTCAAGGACGCCGCGCGCGGCATGGGCATGTCGTCGCAGCGCTCGTTGTGGCTCGTCGAGGTGCCGCTCGCCGTGCCGTTGGTCGCGGCGGGTCTGCGCACCGCGATCGTGCAGGTCATCGCGGTGCTGACCCTCGCGGCGTTCGTGGGGGGCGGGGGGCTCGGGGTCCCGCTGCGGGTCGGCTTCTCCAACCAGCGGTACGGGCAGGTGCTCGCCGTGGGCGTCGTGATCGCGGTCCTGTGCCTGGTCGTGGACGCGGTCCTCGCCCTGGTCCAGCGAGCCGTGACCCCCGCACCGCTGCGAGTCCGGGCCGGGACCTTGCGCTGAGGTGTCGCTCGGGTTGCCGGTCTGCGGCCCCGGGGGTGGAATGGGTTGTCCGTGCGAGCCGACGATCGAGAGGCCCCGACACACATGTCACGGCGATCCACCACCCTTCGCACCCTGTCCGCTTCCGCCCTCCTCGTCCTGGCCCTCGCGGCGTGCGGCGAGGCCGGCTCCTCCGGTACCGGAGGGAACACCTCCGGCGGTTCGACGTCCACAGCGAGCGGCGCCGCGTGCGAACCGGTCGCCGGTGACGCGCTCGTCGTCCTCGAGGACGACAAGCACCTCCAGACGGTCGACAACATCATCCCCGCGGCCAACGCCGCCGCGGTGGCGAACCAGCCCGCGGTCCTCGAGCTCCTCGACACCGTGTCCGCGGCGCTGACGACCGACAAGCTCATCGCGCTCAACAAGGCCGTCGACGTCGAGCGGCAGACCTCCTCACAGGTGGCCCAGAAGTTCGTCGAGGACGAGGGCCTCGCAGCCCAGGACACCCCGGGGACGGGCACGTCGCTGGTCGTGGGTGCGGCGAACTTCTCGGAGAGCACGACGCTCGCGGAGATCTACGCGGCCGTGCTGCGCTCGGGCGGGTACGACGTCACCGTGCAGACCGTCGACGCGCGCGAGACGTACCTGCCCGCGCTCGAGTCGGGCCAGCTCAGCGTCTTCCCCGAGTACGTGGGCACGCTCACCGAGTTCCTCAACAAGGAGATCAACGGCCCCGACGCGGAGCCCCTCGCGAGCGGAGACCTGGACACCACGGTCGCGGCGCTGCGCGAGCTCGGTGCCGAGAAGGGCCTGACGTTCGGCGAGCCGTCGTCGGCCCAGGACCAGAACGCGTTCGCGGTCACCACGGCCTTCGCCGAGGAGCACGACGTCTCGACCCTCTCCGAGCTCGCCGAGGCCTGCCCGGGCGGCATCACGCTGGGCGCCGGTCCCGAGTGCCCCGAGCGCGCGTTCTGCGAACCCGGGCTCGAGGAGAAGTACGGCCTGAACATCACCAACTTCGTGAACCTGGACGTGGGCGGCCCGCTGACCAAGGCCGCCCTCCTGCAGGGCGAGATCGTGCTCGGCCTCGTGTTCTCCTCGGACGGCCAGCTCGGCTGACGAGTAGGCGGCCGCTCGGGGCAGACGGTCACAAGCCGTAGGTCTCGAGCAGCCGTAGCCAGACCTCGCTGATCGTCGGGTAGGCGGGCACAGCGTGCCACAAGCGTGCAAGCGGCACCTGCCCGACGATCGCGATGGTCGCGGCGTGCAGCATCTCCGCCGCGTCCGGGCCCACGAACGTCGCGCCCACGATCACCTGGCGCTCGGTGTCGACCACGATCTGCGCGGTCCCCTCGTAGCCCTCGGCCACGAGCACGGCCCCGGACACGGACCCGAGCTTGTACGACACCGCACGGACCGGCAGGCCCGCCTTCTTCGCCTCGGCCTCGGTCGACCCCACCGACGCGACCTCAGGACGCGTGAACACGACCTGGGTCCTGGCCCCGTGGTCCGCGGTCGCGGCGTAGCGGCTCCAGGGTTCGGGGACCTCGCGCGCCGCCCCGCCCGCCCCGGCGGCCCGCGCCTCCTCGGGTCGGACCTTCCCGAACCGTGCCGCGACCACGTCGCCGACGACCCTGCCCTCGTACTTGCCCTGGTGCGTGGTCGCGACCCGTCCCGTCACGTCACCGCACGCGAACAGCCACCCGCCCTCGACCCCCTGGACCTCGAGCTGGTCGTCGACCGCGAGCGCCTTCCCGGGCTCGAGCCCGACCACCTCGACCCCCAGGTCCCCCGTGCGCGGCACCCGACCGGTCGCGACGAGCACCTGTGCGCCGGCGACCCACCCCTTGCCCTGCGGGCCGTCGTACGCGAGGCGCGCTCCGCCGTCGGGCAGGGAGGTCGCCCCCGTGACGCTCACCCCCAGCCGGACGTCCACCCCGATCGACCGCAGGCCCGTCGCGACGGCCTCGCTCGCGAACGGCTCGGAGCGCCCGAGCAGGCGACCGCGCGAGAGCAGCGTGGCCTTCGACCCGAGGTCGGTGAAGGCCGTGGCCATCTCGACCCCCACCACTCCCCCGCCGACGACCACCAGCGACGCCGGGACGTCCTGCACGCTCGTCGCCTCGCGGCTGCTCCACGGGTCGGTCTCGGCGAGGCCGGGCGTGTCGGGCAGCACGGGCACGCTGCCCGTCGCGACGATCACGGCGTGCCGCGCCGCGATCAGGCGGGTCGCGGGGAGGTCGTCGACGTCGGCGTCGGGGTCCTCGGGGCTGACCTCGACGAGCCTCGGCCCGACCAGACGTCCGAGACCACGCACGAGCGAGATCCCGACGCCGTCGAGCC
The DNA here is from genome assembly GCF_042726775.1 of Oerskovia sp. NPDC060287. NCBI lineage: Bacteria > Bacillati > Actinomycetota > Actinomycetes > Micrococcales > Cellulomonadaceae > Oerskovia > Oerskovia sp. NPDC060287. The sequence continues at coordinate 1,893 of NZ_JBHXBO010000006.1, read as the reverse complement.
ACTGGACCTGGCCCGAGTCGTCCCAGTGCGAGACCATCTCGTCGCGGCGCGCCAGGATCGGGGCCGGGTCGAGCGTCGGGCTCGCCTCGACCCCCGGGACCGCGCGAGCGGCCGCGAGCGCCGCCCCGGGGCGCAGCAGCGCCTTGGACGGCATGCACGCCCAGTAGGAGCACTCGCCGCCGACGAGCTCGGCCTCGACCACGGCCACGCTCAGGCCTGTGCGGCTCGCGCGGTCGGCCGCGTTCTCGCCGACCGGTCCACCGCCGATCACGATCACGTCGAAGGTCTCGTCGGGGGTGGCCTGGGTCCGGGGGTCGCTGCTGCTCATGCCTCCCATCGTGGCCCGGAGGACGCGGGGCTGCGCGCCGGGCGGTCGGCTCGCCGAGCGACGGGGTGGCCCGCTCGGCCGCCGGCCGCGGCTCAGGCGACGCGCGCCTCGTCGAGACGGTCGAGGATCTGCGCGACCGTCTCGGCGACGGTCCACCCCGTCGTGTCGAGAACCAGCCCGCCGGGGGTCTCGCGAGCGGCCTCGGCGAACTCCTCGGGGGTCCAGGCGCCGTAGGCCTGCTTGTGCCGGGCGGCGTCGCGCGCCGCGAGGGTCGCGGCGTCGGGCGTCAGCACGACGGCGTAGCGCGGGCGGGTGCGCAGGCTCGCCGTGAAGCGGGCCAGGTCCGGCCCCAGCAGGATGTCCTGGACCACTGCGGTGATGCCCGCCGCCGCGTACGTGTCCGCGGCGTGGGCCGCGAGGGACTGCCGCAGGTCGAGCTGAGCCCGCGCAGCGGGTGAGAGCGGCGGGTCCATCGAGGCCTGGCCGCTCACGACGAACCGCCGGAACATGTCGCCGCGCACGTGCGCCGCGAGCGGGAAGGTGCGAGCCAGGGCCTCGGCGACGGTCGACTTCCCGGAGGCCATGGCCCCCGTGACGACCAGGACGGGAGCCGACGGACCGGGGTGAGCGGCGCCGTCGGGCGGGGAGGTCGAGGACATGTCCGGAGCCTAGGTCGCACGGCCCTCGCCGCGAAGCGAATTACCGCCGCTGATCCGCACCTCTCGGCGAGAGCCGGCCCTGCGGGACCGAAGCCCGGGGCCTCAGACCCGGCGGAACTCCAGGTCCGTGATGGACCGGCCCGCGGCGTGGCCCTTGCCCTCGAAGCTCGTGCGCACGCGCCCCTCGAAGCGCGGCGCGACCGCCCCGACCCCGTGGACGTTGACGAACGACGGGTTCGCTCCGATGACCTCGAGCATCTGGTCGGCGTACTCGGCCCAGTCGGTCGCGAGCCGCCACGTGCCGCCGGGGCGGATCGCGCGCGCCGCGAGCTCGGCGAGCGAGGGCGTGACGAGGCGACGCTTGTGGTGGCGGGCCTTGTGCCACGGGTCGGGGAAGAAGACCCACAGCTCGTCGACGGACCCCTCGGGGAGCGTCGTCGTGAGGACCTCGGCGGCGTTGGCCTGCAGCAGGCGCACGTTCGTCAGCCCGCGCTGCGTCGCGCGCAGCACGGTCTGCGCGAGCCCGGGCGTGTAGACCTCGACGGCCAGGAAGTCGCGCTCCGGGGCCGTCTCGGCCGCGTGGACAACGGCCTCGCCCAGGCCTGACCCGACCTCGACCACGAGCGGAGCCTGGCGACCGAACGTCGCGGCGACGTCGAGCACGTAGGCCGGGTCCACCGAGGTGCGGGCCTCGGCGCGCGGGACGTCGACGACGAGCCGCGCCGCGTGCTCGTCCCACGCGCGCTGCTGGCGGGGGTTGAGGCGACCGCTACGACGGACGAAGGACACGATGTCGGTACGGAAGCCCTGCTCGCGGGCTTCGTCGAGGGTCTCGGGCATCCGACAAGTCTAGGCGGGCCCCGAGGCGGCCCCGGGCTGCGTGAGGCGGACCTCCAGGAGGTCCGC
>NZ_JBHXBO010000005.1:30277-45900 GCF_042726775.1 Oerskovia sp. NPDC060287 | reverse complement strand
CCGGTGTCTCCGGTCGGCCCCTCGGCCGTCTCGTGCGGCCCGCACGGCGCACAGGGCACGCCGGCTAGGACTCCCCGGCCTCGCCCGCGTCGCGGCGCAGGATCCCGACCGCGAGCAGCGCCTGGCCCGCGAGGTAGGTGAGCATGACCCAGAACCCCGACGACAGCGGCCCCGGGACCTCGAAGCCCGGGACGAACGCCCCGAGCGCGATGAGCGCGTCGGAGACCAGGAAGATCGCCCCGCCGATGCCCGCGACCCGGTGCACGCCGGTCGACAGCACCGCCATGATCGTCAGGCACAGGCCGTAGAGCACCACCGGGACCAGCAGCGCGCCCGCGTGCGGGGCGCACAGGACCACGAGCGCCACGAGGGCGAGCGCGTAGGGCACGAGCAGGACCGGGCGGCGCAGCACGCTCGACCCGCGCGACGGCCAGAAGGCCGCGACGTACGCGAGCTGCGCGAGCAGGAAGAACCCGACCATGGTCAGGAACGAGGCGTCGCCGCTCGACAGGTCGGGCGCGGAGTCACCGAGCCAGGAGAACCCGAGCGCGACGAGCGTCCACCGCACGAGCCGGGACCGCCCGCGCGACCCTGCGGCCGGTGCAGCGGCCGCACCGCGGGGCGATCCAGTGGCGGTCCAGACGACGAGCGCCAGGAGCGGCATGACGAACCACTGGGTCACGTTCGCGACCTGCTCCGCTCCGGCCAGGTGGGCGACCAGGTGCACCACGGAGAGCAGCAGGAAGGCACCGGCCGCGAGCGCCGCCAGGGGGCGGCGCCGCAGCACGGTCATGATCGGGACCGTCCGGTGCGAGGTGGGTGCGTGCGAGACGCGAGGAGTCGAGGAGACCACGTCGTTCCCTTTCCAGGAAGGGCGACCCGGGTCACGGGCGCCCTGGCGCGCGGCACCGTTGCCGCGCTGACCTGGGGACACGGTAGGGCCTCAGAGCTCGATCGAGTACATCCGGGAGCCGTCCTTCTTCTCGTAGCCGAGGCTCGCGTAGAGCCCGTGGGCGCCGGACGGGTTCTCGGTGTCGACGTCGAGCTCGGCGTACTCGACCCCGCCCGCCTGGTACGCGGCCATGCCCGCGCTGAGCAGCGCGAGCGCGATCCTGCGCCCGCGGTACTCCCGGCGCACCCCGAGGGTCTCGGTGTAGCCGCTCGAGTACCCCGCGACGGGCCAGTCCTGCTCGTACCGGCCGGACAGGAGGTAGCCGGCCACGACGGGACCGCCGGCCGTGCTGAGGGCGGGAGCCGCGCCGTCGGGCGTCTCGCTCACCGACTCTGAACCGTCGACTGCACCGGGAGCAGGGGCGACGTCGTCGACGACGAGCACGCTCCACTCGGGCGCGAACATGCTGCGTCCGTGCTCCCACGACTCGGGCGTCGCGGGCTCGCTGCCCCAGTGGTCTCGGAACGCGTCGTTGTGGGCCAGGCGCGTGGCCTCGTCGAGCTCGGGAGACCATGGCACGACGCGCAGGCCGCCGCCCAGCGCGACCTCCGGGACGGGCAGCGACAGGTCGCGGCGCAGGGTCGAGTAGTAGCGGTTGGCCGTATAGCCCGCAGCCTCGAACAAGCGGCACTCGGACACGTCGTCGTCCTGGACGTAGCCCGCGATGCGCGCGGGCAGCTCCTTGCCCGAGGCTGCGAGGAGCTGCCGCGCCCGCCCCGTCGACCAGGCCAGGACCTGACGACCGACACCGCGTCCCCGCCACCGCGGGTGGACCGCACCCTGGACGAACGCGCGGACGACGCTCGCGTCCCCGGGACGGGTGTCGACCGACGCGTAGGCGCGCGGCTCGCCGTCGGCGTCCAGGCCCACCAGGGTGTCGCGCGCGAGGTCGCGCCACTCCCCCTCGAACATCTCCTCGGTCTCCTCGAGCGAGGTACGGAACGGGTGCTGGTCGTGCTCCTCGACGGCCGCGGTCAGCCCGAACAGGGCCGGCGCGTCCGCGAGCGTCAGCGAGCGCCAGACGAGGCCGTCGACCTCGGGGAGCGGCAGGTGGGCCGGTGCGGCCACGCGCTCGGCGATCGGGGCCAACGTGGGCGGGGTGGGCGGTTCGGTGCTCATGCGCACCACGCTAGGTCGCGAGGTGACGCGCAGCATCCTGTTTTCCGGACGCCCGGGTCCCCGCACGCGGCCCGGCGCTACAGTTCGACTCATGCCCCACGACGTCGCCAACGCCCGATCCGCCGCCTTCGCCGAGGCCCTGCGCACCCGCGTGGTCGTCGCCGACGGCGCCATGGGGACCATGATCCAGGAGCAGGACCCGAGCCTCGAGGACTACCAGCAGCTCGAGGGCTGCAACGAGATCCTCAACGTCTCGCGCCCCGACATCATCGCCGCCGTCCACGACGCCTACCTCGAGGTCGGCGTCGACTGCGTCGAGACCAACACGTTCGGCGCCAACTGGTCCAACCTGTCGGACTACGACATCGAGGACCGCATCCGCGAGCTCGCCGCGGCCGGGGCACGCATCGCGCGCGAGCGCGCGGACGCGTTCTCGACCCCCGAGCAGCCGCGCTGGGTGCTGGGCTCGATGGGCCCCGGGACCAAGCTGCCGAGCCTGGGGCACACGACGTACGCGAACCTGCGCGACACGTTCGCCGAGCAGGCCGCTGGCCTGCTCGAGGGCGGGGTCGACGCGATCCTCGTCGAGACGAGCCAGGACCTGCTCCAGGCCAAGGCCGCGGTCAACGGCTCGCGCGCCGCGATGGCCGCGGAGGGGCGGTCGGTGCCGGTCATCGTGCAGGTCACGGTCGAGACCACGGGCACCATGCTCATGGGCTCGGAGATCGGCGCGGCGCTGACCACGCTCCAGTCGCTCGGCGTGGACGCGATCGGCCTGAACTGCGCCACGGGACCCGCCGAGATGAGCGAGCACCTGCGCCACCTGTCCAAGCACGCCGAGATCCCCGTGACGTGCATGCCCAACGCGGGCCTGCCCGTGCTGGGCAAGAACGGCGCCTCCTACCCGCTCACGCCGAGCGAGCTCGCGGCGGCGCACGCCCAGTTCGTCACCGAGTTCGGTCTGGGCCTCGTGGGCGGGTGCTGCGGCACCACGCCCGAGCACCTGCGCCAGGTCGTCGAGGCCGTCCGCGCCCGACCCGTGACCCCGCGGGACCCTGCCCGCGAGATCGGCGTCGCGAGCCTGTACTCGCACGTCGACTTCGACCAGGACGCCTCGTTCCTCGCGATCGGCGAGCGGACCAACGCCAACGGGTCCAAGGCGTTCCGCGAGGCCATGCTCGCCGAGAACTGGGACGAGTGCGTCGCGATCGCGCGCGCCCAGACGCGCGACGGCGCGCACCTGCTGGACGTGTGCATCGACTACGTGGGGCGCGACGGCGTCGCGGACGCCCGCGCGGTCGTCTCGCGGCTCGCGAGCGCCTCGACGCTGCCGCTCGTGATCGACTCGACCGAGCCGCCCGTGATCCAGGCGGGCCTCGAGCTCATCGGCGGGCGCGCGGTCGTGAACTCGGTGAACTTCGAGGACGGCGACGGCCCGACCTCGCGCTACGCGCGGATCATGCCGCTCGTCAAGGAGCACGGCGCCGCGGTCATCGCGCTGACGATCGACGAGGACGGCCAGGCCCGCACGGCCGACGCGAAGGTGGCCATCGCGAGCCGCCTGATCGACGACCTCGTGGGCACCTGGGGCATGCGCATCGAGGACATCGTCGTCGACACCCTGACGTTCCCCATCGCGACCGGGCAGGAGGAGACTCGCCGCGACGCGATCGAGACCATCGAGGCCATCCGCGCGCTCAAGGCCGCCTATCCGGGCGTGCACACCACGCTCGGCGTCTCCAACGTGTCGTTCGGGCTCAACCCCGCCGCGCGCGTCGTCCTCAACTCGGTGTTCCTGCACGAGGCCGTCGAGGCCGGGCTCGACTCCGCGATCGTGCACGCGGCCAAGATCCTGCCGCTCGCGAAGATCCCCGACGAGCAGCGCCAGGCCGCGCTCGACCTCGTGTGGGACCGTCGCGAGTTCGACGCCGAGGGGAACATGACGGTCGACCCCCTGGCCCGGCTGCTCGACCTGTTCGCGGGCGTCGACTCGGCGTCGCTCAAGGACGCCCGCGCGGCCGAGATGGCCGCGCTGCCGCTCGGCGAGCGCCTCGAGCGGCGCATCGTCGACGGCGAGCTCAAGGGGCTCGACACCGACCTGCAGGCTGCGCTCGACGAGGGCTGGAAGGCCCTCGACATCGTCAACGACCACCTGCTCGAGGGCATGAAGGTCGTGGGCGAGCTGTTCGGCAAGGGCGAGATGCAGCTCCCGTTCGTGCTGCAGTCGGCCGAGGCCATGAAGACCGCCGTGGCCTACCTCGAGCCGCACATGGAGAAGTCCGAGGACGCGAGCGGCCGGTCCAAGGGCACCATCGTGATCGGCACCGTGCGTGGCGACGTGCACGACATCGGCAAGAACCTGGTCGACATCATCCTGACCAACAACGGCTACACCGTGGTGAACATCGGCATCAAGCAGCCCGTCGCCGCGATGATCGAGGCCGCCGAGGCCCACGACGCCGACGTGATCGGCATGAGCGGGCTGCTCGTGAAGTCGACCGTCGTCATGAAGGAGAACCTCGAGGAGCTCAACGCCCGCGGGTACGCGCAGCGCTGGCCCGTCCTGCTGGGCGGCGCGGCCCTGACGCGCACGTACGTCGAGGACGACCTGGCCGACGTCTACCAGGGCGAGGTCCGCTACGCCCGCGACGCGTTCGAGGGCCTGCGACTCATGGAACCGCTCGTCCGCGTGGCGCGGGGAGAGGCGCGCGACGCCGTCGGGCTGCCTCCCCTCAAGAAGCGCCGGCACGCGACCGTGACCGTGACGCAGACGCCCGAGGAGGACCTGCCCGCCCGCTCGGACGTCGCGGCCGACAACCTGGTCCCCGACCCGCCCTTCTGGGGCACGCGCATCGTCAAGGGCATCCAGCTCGCCGACTACGCGGCGTTCCTGGACGAGCGCGCGACGTTCATGGGCCAGTGGGGGCTCAAGCCGGGGCGCTCCGACGACGGAGCCTCCTACGAGGAGCTCGTCGAGACCGAGGGGCGCCCGCGCCTCAACGCGTGGCTCGAGCAGGTCCGCACCGACGGGATCGTCGACCCGTCGGTGATCTACGGGTACTTCCCGGTGTGGTCGGAGGGCAACGACGTGGTCGTCGGGCACCACGACGGGCCCGACGGCGGCTCGGGCGGTCCCGTGGGGACCGAGCGGCTGCGCTTCACGTTCCCCCGGCAACGGCGCGACCGTCACCTGTGCCTCGCGGACTTCGTCAAGCCCCGCTCGTGGGTCGAGGAGACCGGACGCTACGACGTCCTGCCCGTCCAGCTCGTGACCATGGGCGACACCGTCGACGTGCACACGGCCAAGCTCTTCGCCGCGAACAAGTACCGCGAGTACATGGAGCTGCACGGCCTGTCCGTGCAGCTCACCGAGGCGCTCGCCGAGATGTGGCACTCGCGCGTGCGCTCCGAGCTCGGGTTCGCGGACGAGGAGCCCTCGGACGTCCAAGGGATGTTCGACCTCAAGTACCGCGGGGCGAGGTTCTCGCTGGGATACCCCGCGTGCCCCGACATGGAGGACCGGCGCAAGGTCGTCGAGCTGCTGCGGCCCGAGCGGGCGGGTGTGGTGCTCTCGGACGAGCTGCAGCTGCACCCGGAGCAGTCGACGGACGCGTTCGTGTTCCACCACGCAGAGGCGAAGTACTTCTCGGTGTAGGGTTGGCGGCATAGCATAACCCCAGGTCAGAGCGGTTTTCGTACCTTCACATAGGGTCATGCGGGGCCACACCTGTGGCTACACTCGGGGCTACACCCAGAGGAGGCTGCTCGATGGCATCGAAGACCGCTCGACGAGACGCGGGGGCCGGGGCGCTCTACCAGGACTCCCGCGGCCTGTGGACCGCCGCCGTCACGCTCCCTCCCGGCCCGGACGGCAAGCGCCGCCGCAAGGTGGTGCGCGCCCGCACCAAGGCCGCAGCATCCGACAAGCTCAAGAAGCTGCGCGCCGACCTCGACCGCACAGGCGACCTGCCGACCTCCTCCCCCACGCTCGAGCAGTGGATGCGCACCTGGCTCAAGACCAAGTCGCGCGAGATGAAGCCGAACAGCCTGGTCGCCTACTCAGGGCCCGTCGATCGCTACATCCTGCCGACGCTCGGCCGCTACCGGCTCGACAAGCTCACGGCAGAGCACGTGCGCCGGCTGCACGCAGCGATGCTCGACGACCGAGGACTGTCCCCGACGACAGCGGCGAACGCCCACTCGATCCTGTTCGAGGCCCTCAAGGACGCCATGCGAGAGGGCCGGGTGACGCGCAACGTCGCCGAGCTCGTCGACCGCCCGCGCCGCGCCGTTTCCACACGTGGTGCACTCAGCGCCGACAACGCACGCACACTGCTCGCCCATGCGGCGCCTGACCCCTCGTCCGTTCACTGGTTCGTTGCGCTGCTCGCCGGCCTCCGCCAGGGTGAGCGCCTAGGCCTGACCCGCGAGGCGATCGACTTGGAGCGGGGAGTCATCACGGTCATCTGGCAGCTTCAGCGCCTGCGATGGGCGCACGGCTGCCTCGAGCCCGGCACCGCCTCGCCAGCCAAGGGGGCGCAGTGGCCATGCGGGAAGGTCCGCGGCGGAGCATGCCCGCGGCGTCACGTCGACATTCCGGCGCACCACGAGGCGATCCAGGTCGAGGACGGGCTATGGCTCACCCGACCGAAGACACGGGCAGGCTGGCGCGAGGTCCCGATGGCTCCGCTGCTCGCCGATGTCATGCGGCGCCACTTGGAATCGACCGACCCCGGCCTCGGTGGCCTGGTGCTCCACCGCGGGGACCCGGTCGGAAGACCTATCGACCCAGCAGCCGACCGCCTCGTTTGGCGCGATGCCCTGGCGGCAGCCGGGCTCCCCCCGGTCTCCGTCCACTCCGCGCGGCACACGACGGCAACCCTCCTGCACGCGCAGGGCGTCTCTCAGCGCGTCCGGGTCGCCATCCTCGGCCACGCCTCGGCAACCACAACGGCGGAGTACACCCATGTGACCGACGCCGAGACGGTCGAAGGTGTGCAGCGGCTCGGCGCCTTGCTCTCGCCCCGGGCCGGCGCCTGAGGCACGATGAAGGCCCCGACGAGAGATCGTCGGGGGCCTTCCCCGCGTCAGGGATCAGTCCTGCGATTGACCTGCCCCAATCGAGCGCTGGTTGGCCAACGTTCCTCGCGAGTCGATACACGCCGACGCTCGCCAAGATGGGCCCAAGAAGCGCGGGGATGCCTAGACCGCTCGCAGGTGGCGCAGCCGAGCGCGCGGCCGGACGTAGTTCTCGCGCCACAGCATCACGTAGTTCTCCGTGACGGCGAGCTCTTTCGCGATCGCTCCGGGGTGGGCCCCGACGATGCGTTCTGCCCGCGCGTACTCTTCGAGCGAGATGAGGATCTGCGCCGCGAACAGGTCGGCCTCGCGTTCCTGCCGTGCGCTCACCGCAGGGTCGTCGGTCCACGCGTGGTCGTGGTGGGCGTGCCCGATCTCGTGGGCCATGGTCATGCGGATCGTGAAGCCGGTGCGCCGGCGGTCGTTGATCGTGATCAACCCGCGTGAGTACTCGCCGTTCCGTCGGCCGAGGTCGCGGTACTTCACACCCCAGCCGCGTCCGAGCGCGTAGTCGATCAGGTCCTGCATGCCCAGTCCTCCTTACTAGTCGAGCTGGGCGATGCCCTCTTCCTCCAGGGTCGGATCCTCGTTCGCCACTGCCCTCTCAAGGACCGTATCGACGTCTGGCAGGCCCGTCCCGGCCGACACGCCCGCGCCTGGGAAAGCATGAACGGTGGCCCCTTGCTGGCGAGCGTCGCGCATCCGCGTCGAGATCTCCTCGACCAGCTCGCGCGGACCCATGCCGGCCATCTCTGCGACGGCCGCGATGATGTCGGTGTCGACTGGACGTCGCCCGCTCGTTCGCTCAGAAACGAAGCCTTGCGAGCGTTCGAGCCGTTCGGCGAGGGGCACCTGTCGCACATCCCGCTCGCTCATGATGTCGCGCAGGTGCCGTGCGAACGCCTTCGAGAAGTCACTGGTCATGGCTCCACATTATCGGATATCCGACACGCCGCGCATCGGACGTTGCGTCGACTATCGGATATCTGATAGAACTACAGCCATGGAACTCACCCACTCTCGAGGGGCGATCGCTGCCGAAGTGCGGGCCTGCCTCTCTCGGCGCCGGGCCTCCCAGAAGGAGCTCGCTGTAGCACTCGGCATCTCCGTAACGACGATGAGCGACCGCATGACGGGCCGCTCTGCGTTCGACACGGACGAGCTGCTCCAGATCGCAGCGTTCCTGGATGTCGACTTCGTGGAGCTCTTCCCGATGAGCATCCGGACGTCTTCCGCGGCCTAGCGGTATCAGATATCCGATTCCGCGAGCGGGTCGGAGTGCAGAACACCTGAATACAGCGCATGAGTGCAGATATCCCGGGACGACAACCGTCCTACGCGGCCCGGGAAGCACGCCGAGAGGGAGCAGCCGTGGACGCGGCAGGCCCAGGCAGGGAACGGAACTCATGTGTGGATGCGCAGCCAGCCGGTAGGTCCCGGCGTGGAGCTGCGTGCATCACCCCAGACACGACAGCGCCCCCGCTCCGACCAAGGAATCACGGGGGCACCACCCAAGGAGATGGTCTCATGACCGACATCACCCCGTTCGACTTCGACGGCCAGACCGTCCGGGTCGTCACCACCGACGGCGAGCCGTGGTTTGTGCTCGCCGATCTCTGCGCAGTGCTGGACATCGCGAACCCCCGCAACGCCTCGGCACGCCTCGCCCCCGACATGAAGGGTGTCCGCCCGATGGACACCCCTGGCGGATCCCAGAACCTCACCGTCGTCTCCGAGGCAGGCATGTACGAGGTTGTGATCCGCTCCGACAAGCCGGACGCCGTCCGCTTCCGCCGCTGGATCACCTCCGATGTCCTGCCGACGATCCGCAAGACCGGCTCCTACGGCACGCCGCAGCTCTCGGGCCCTGCGCTCATGGCGGCGGCGCTCATCGAGGCGCAGGCGACGCTCGCCGCAACGACCGAGCAGGTCGCCGCGCTGACCCCGCGCGCCGAGGCATTCGACGCGTTCCTCTCGACGGCCGGCGACCTCAGCGTGAACGAGGCCGCGAAGATCCTGAGCCGCGACCACGGCATCCTCACGGGCGAGAAGCGCCTGCGGGACTGGATGCAGGCCAACGGCTGGATCTACCGCAACGAGGGCAACGAGCCCCGCGCGTACCAGCGGCGCGTCGACCAGGGGGCACTCGCCGAGCGCGCGCGCTGGCACCACCACCCCGAGACCGGCGAGCGCGTCATCGACACCCCGCAGGTCCGAGTCACGGCCAAGGGCGTCGAGGCGCTCGCCAAGGCGCTCACGAAGGTCGTCGACCAGGGCGAGCTCGACGTCGCGGGCGGTGACGCGGCGTGATCGCTCCGGCTCTAGCTTTCCCATTCATCTCGGCGTCGATTCCCGACGCAGCCCGTGCGGCTGGCGCGTCCGAGACGACCGTCAAGGACGCCATCTCGTCGGGCGACCTGACCGCGCACTACATCGGCCGCCGTGCCACCAAGCCCGTGATCCTCGCGACTGACCTCGCCGCATGGATCGCATCCCTGCCGACCGAGTCTGGTCGGGCCAAGCCATGAAGGAGCAATCGATGAAGATCCGCACCTTGTTCCGCCGTCGTCGTCCCGCGCCCCTCCCGGTGCAGGCGCTCGAGGCACTGTCCTCCCCCGCTCTCCCCCGCCGGGTCCCGGCCCTGTTCTTCGGCGCAGGCTCGACGGCGACCACTGAGGACGAGGCCCTGGTCATCGCTTCGGGCGCTCTTCGTCAGCACGGGCCCCGCGAGGCGGTCGCTGTCCTCGAGGGCTTCGTGTCGCGCGAGCTCGCCGCGATCCCGGAGCGAGAGCAGGTCATCCAGGACCCGTCGCTCCCCTATGACGACGTGGAGATGGAGGCGTTCGCGCCGGGATCGCTCGCTGACCAGGCCGAGGCATGGCTCGCCGGCGGTGCGCGATGACCGCCGCCACGGCCCGCGTCCACTCGCTCCTCGCGACGCTCCCGCCCGGCCTGGCCGACCAGATCGAGCGCGCTGCGGCCGAGTGCGTCGCGGCCGCACCGGAGGGCGAGGTCGTCTACGCCGCCTGCTGGTGCGACGACGGCGCCCACACCTTCGCGGACTACGTCCAGTGGCGCCAGAGCATCGAGCGCGCGCGCCGCGACCGGGACGACTCCACATACCCCGCCCACCTCATCCGCCGCATCACCGTCACGGAGGCAGTCGCATGACGACGCTCGAGCAGCACGAGCAGGCCGTGCTCGTCCGGCAGCGCGACGATGCGATCGACAACGGCAAGGTGCTCGCTCCGGTTGCCCAGGCCGCGGTGAACCTCTTCCAGGCGCACTACGAGGACCCGACCGGCGGCGCCGAGTACCAGGCCGCATGGACCGACTGGCGCGACACCACGGCCGCGTACATCGACGAGCACGGGACCGAGGTGGACGCCTGATGTGCATGCAGTGCGTTCGCGCGGATCGGCGCGAAGCAGAAGGCCGCCCCGCCCGGTGGCAGCAGCAGACCCGCGTGCTGTACGTGGACTTCCCGCCTCCTGACTTCGGCAGGCTCGAGCGTGCGTTCCGGGAGGCCGGACTCGTGGCAGAGCGAGCCGGCATCGCCATGCGCGAGGCCGGGGACACCCTCACCGCGACCTACCCGGCCGCGCCGACGCCGGCCCAGCTCGAGCGTGCAGTCGACGTGACCCCGTACTTCGACCCGGATTCGTTCCGGTTCGGGAGCCACTTTCCAGCAGAGGCCAAGCCATGAGCGCCACCTGGGCCGACGTCGTCGGCACCGCGGTCTGCCTCGTCTTCCTCTTCGCCTCGGCGTGGTGGGCCGGACGTATCGACGAGCGCCGCAAGAAGGAGGGGCGGAAGTGATCGAGACCGGCATCCACTACGACGTCCCCGAGCTCGAGTACCACGCGCTCCCGGGACTGTCCTCGACGGGCGTGAAGGCCATGCTCGACAGCCCGGCACGCTACCAGCACTCGCTCGCACATCGGGTCGAGAAGACCGCCTTCGACCTGGGGCATGCCGTGCACGGCATGGTGCTCGGCACCGGACTCGACCTCGTGCGGGTCGATGCCGAGGAGTGGCGCACGAACGCCGTCAAGGAGGAGGTCGCGGCCATCCGTGCCGCAGGCGGCGTGCCGCTCAAGCCTTCGCAGTACGACACCGCAACAGCCATGGCCGAGAAGGTGAAGACCCACCCGGACGCCGGGCGCCTGTTCGCTGGCGGCCGCCCCGAGGTGTCGATCATCTGGGACAACGTCGAGACCGGCGTCCGCTGCCGCGGGCGCCTCGACTACCTGCACGAGGCTGCGGGCGTCGTCGTCGACCTCAAGACAGCGCGCACCGCAGACCCTCGCGAGTTCGCCCGGACTGCGGCGAACCTCGGCTACGACGTCCAGGCCGCGCACTACCTCGACGGCCTCGGACAGGCAGGCGGCACCGCCACTCGCTTCCTGCACGTCCTCGTCGAGACCGAGGCGCCGCACCTCGTATCTGTCGTCGAGCTTGACGTCGACTACCTCGCGATCGGGCGCGCCAAGACGCGCGCCGCGATCGACCTCTACGACCGCTGCGTCGAACGCGACGAGTGGCCCGGCTACCCGACCGGCATCACTCGCATCGCGCCACCGCGCTGGCACTCCGCACCTGACCTCATCGAGGAGTACGCATCATGACCGACCTCGTCACGACTTCCCAGACGCTCCCGCTCGCCGAGCAGTGGCGCTTCGCCGAGACCGTCTCCGCCTCGTCGATCCTCCCCCGCGCCTACCGCGACGACCCAGGCGCTGTCCTGGTCGCCGTGAACCTGGGCGCCGCGATGGGCCTCGCGCCCGCCGAGTCGCTGTACCGGATCCACGTCATCGAGGGGAAGCCGTCGGCGTCCGCCGAGCTCATCGCGGCGAACGTCCGCAGGGCCGGCCACCGACTGCGCGTCCAGGGAGACGACCAGAGCGCGCGCGCCGAGATTGTCCGCGCCGACGACCCCGACTTCGTCTACACCGCCACCTGGACGATCGAGAAGGCCCGCGCCGCCGGACTGTCCACGAAGGACGTCTGGAAGAAGTACGCGTCCGCGATGCTCAAGGCCCGCGCGATCACCGAGTGCGCGCGTACCGCCTGCCCCGAGGCGCTCTACGGCGTGACGTACACCGAGGAGGAGGCGCGCGAGGCGGCCCCCGTCGAGGCCCCGCGTCGCGAGTCTGCGGCCGACGTCCTCGCCGCCGGCGAGCTCGTGCCCGACGCCGCCGAGCCGGCCATCACCCCGGACCAGCTCAAGGCTCTACACGCGTCGTTCGGAGAGTTCGGGATCTCCACGCGTGACGACGGCCTCGCTTATGCGTCGCAGGTCATCGGCCGAGTCGTCGGCTCCACCAAGGAGCTCACGAAGTCCGAGGCGTCCGCTGTGATCGACAACCTCAAGCGCGACATCGCGAACCTGCCCGTCGCGGAGGTCGAGCCTGAGGCTGACGAGGTCGCACCATGAGCGCGAACCTCACCATGACCGATCTCTTCTGCGGCGCCGGCGGCTCGTCCACCGGCGCCGTTGGCGTCCCGGGCGTCGAGGTGAAGCTCGCGGCGAACCACTGGGACGTCGCGATCGAGACGCACAACGCGAACCACCCGGACACGGACCACCTGCAGGCCGACATCTCGAACACCGACCCGCGGTATGTCCCGACGACGGACCTGCTGTGGGCCTCCCCGGAGTGCACGAACCACTCCCGGGCCAAGGGCCGCAAGCTCGCGGGCCAGCAGCCCGACCTGTTCGGCGACGTCCTGCCCGAGGCTGCCGCCGAGCGGTCCCGAGCGACGATGTGGGACGTCGTGCGGTTCGCCGAGGCACACCACTACAAGGCGGTCCTCGTAGAGAACGTTGTCGAGGTCGTCGACTGGTCCTCCCCGTGGGGCGTGCGCGGCGGGCTGTTCCAGTCGTGGCTGGCCGCGATGCACGCACTCGGGTATCGGCACCGCATCATCTCGATGAACAGCATGCACGCCCAGGCCTACGGGCTCCCAGCCCCACAGTCCCGCGACCGCGTCTACATCGCGTTCTGGCGGACCGGCGACCGCGCCCCGGACTTCGAGCACATGCTGCGCCCCAAGGCGTACTGCGCACGCTGCGACCAGATCGTCGACGCCATGCAGTGGTGGAAGAAGGGCGACGGTCAGGCCCGCCCAGGCCGCTACCGGTCGCAGTACCTGTACCGGTGCCCGAACGCCGCGTGCCGCAATCAGGTCGTCGAGCCCGCGTGGCTCCCGGCCTCCTCGATCATCGACTGGTCGAACCCCGGCACGAGGATCGGCGACCGCCCCAAGCCCCTCGCCGAGAAGACGATGCGGCGCATCCAGGTCGGGATCGAACGGTACTGGTCCCCGATCCACGTCGAGCACGGCGGAAACCAGTACGACGCGGCAGACCCGAAGCACGTCGGGTTCGGCGACCCGAGCTCGTACTACCGGGCCTGGCCCGCGTCCGAGCCGCTGCGCACGATGCACACCCGCGAGTCCAAGGCGATCGCGTACATGCCCGTCATGGTCCCGGTCGAGGGTCGCGACGGGAAGCAGCCCATGACCATGGGCGACGCGCTGCGGACCCAGACGACCCGCAACGAGTCCGGCTTGGCGTTCCCGCCGTTCCTCGCCGAGCTCCGCGGCGGCGGCTCGACAGCGCGACCAGCCGCCGATCCGCTCGCCACCGTCACGGCGTCCGGGAACCACCACGGGCTCGTCATGCCGTACTACGGCAACGGCCGCACCGCACCCACCGGTGAGGCCCTGTCGACTGTGACCACCGTCGACCGGCATGGCCTCATCATGCGGAACAACACGGTCGCGTCCGGCGAGGCCCACCTCACCACCCCCGCCGGGGAGCCTGTCCGCACGATCACCACCGCGGGCCACCAGTCGCTCCTCACGGGCGGCACGGTCGACATCGAGGACGTCCGCTTCCGGATGCTCGAGCCGTCGGAGATCAAGCAGGCCATGGCGTTCCCCGCCGACTACGTCATGGCCGGCAACCGCCGCGAGCAGGTCAAGCTCTCCGGCAACGCCGTCACCCCTCCCGCCGCCCGTGACCTCGTTGCGACCGTCGTTGCCGCCCTCACCGGGGAGGCGGTGGCCGCGTGATGGACCCCATGCCCTACTCCCCCGACTGCGCCGCGGGCAAGCACCGTGCGTGCTCGGGCGACGCCTGGAACTACACGACCGACCAGCCCACCGACTGTGCGTGCGGCTGCCACAAGGAGGACCAGTGACCGACCTGCGCGCCCAGACCATGACCCGCCCAACGAACCCGCTCGCTTCCCGCGAGCCCGAGGACTGGCGCCTCGACGCGAAGTGCCGCGACTGGGACCACGCGCTACAGGGCGACCCGTGGCACCCAGACTCGGACCTCCCAGGCGCCTACGACGACGCCCGCAGGATCTGCGCGGGCTGCCCGGTCGCGTCAACCTGCCTCCAGGCGGCGGTCGACGCGGAGTCCAGCAGCTACGGGGCCCTGCGCTTCGGGATGTACGGCGGCACGACGCCGGCCGAGCGCTCGGCGGTCCTCCGCAAGCAGCAGCGCGAGCGCGCCGCCCGGAGGGCCGCGGCGTGAGGCGGGCGCCGTCGGTCGAGGACTACGCGCGGATGTCGCAGCAGTCCCGCGACACCGCGTACCGCCTGCTGGTCGCCGAGCAGGAGACGTACCAGTCACGGCTCGACGTCCTGGCCGAGCGTGCCCGCCGCGCACAGGTCACGGAAGACCCCGACGCCACACGCGCCGCGGCACGTCGCCTCAGGCCGATCTACGAGCGCCGCCACGGCGACACCCCCACCCTGCAGGCCGCCCGTCGCGACGCCATGCAGACCGAACCGGACGGCGCCGAGACCCGGCGCCGAGAAGCGAGAGCAGCATGACCACCCACACCTGCCGATGCGGGGCCACGTTCACCGCGGACCCCGCCGGCCGACTCCGCCACCAGATGCTGCACGGCCACCGCCCGACCGTGCTCGCCGCCCCGCCACCGAGGGAGGCGGCGTGACATGGGGGAAGGTCGACGACAAGCTGCACTCGGCGATCAAGTGGCGCGGCGCGTCGAAGGGCGCGCGAGCGCTCTGGGCGACCGGACTCTCGTGGTGCATGGACCAGCTCACGGACGGATTCGTGCCGAAGGAGATGCTCAAGCACCTCGACGGGACGCCTGCGGAAGTCGCGTCCCTGGTGCGCGTCGGCCTGTGGGAAGAGGTCGACGGCGGGTGGCTCTTCCACGACTGGCTGGACTACCAACCATCGCGCGATCAGGTGCTCGCCGAACGCGCTGCAGCCTCCGAACGTCAGCGAAAGGCGCGCGAGAGGGCGAAGGCGAAACGCGCGGCCGAGCCGTGAACGGAAACGACAAGATCGGCGGAATCCCGCGCGAAAGTCGGTTCTGTCACGCCGTGACTCACGCGTTAGTCACGCGTGAGTCTGAGCGGGCCTTGCCTCCCCGGCCGCCGGCGAGGCTCTCCCGCCGGCCGCAGGCGCCACGCCCGGCGGCAC
>NZ_JBHXBO010000005.1:0-30267 GCF_042726775.1 Oerskovia sp. NPDC060287 | reverse complement strand
GGTTCTTCCACGCCGTCACTCACGCGTTAGTCCCGCGTGAGTCACGGCAGCAGTCACGGTCCCCCCGACCCGACCCGACCCGACCCGTCCTTAGTCTTTCGGCTCACCTCCGTTTTGGACGTGGAGACCAAGTCCAAATCGTCACCTACGTACCGCGCGAGCGGCACGACGGATTGGCCTTGGGATGCTGACCCGAACCGAGGTCGAACGCCTGGCCGCAGCCGCTAACGCGCTGCGACCCGACTGGCCCCTGCGATCGCTCTGCACCTTCCTTGAGCGCGACCACGCACACCGCGCCTACCGCGACGTCGCCGTCGCCCTCGCATGGGTCGCGACCGACCCGAAGACCCAGACCCCGAAGCGAATGAACGAGCTCGGGCCCTGGTGGCAGGCCGTCGCCGGCACCGAGACCGTCGGCGGCCGGTACACGCCCTGCGACATCGAGGGCGACGCCCACAGGTCCTTCCCCAAGGGCAACTGCTCGGCGTGCAGGGCCGATCAGCTCGCACGAGACACAGACACCCCACCCACCCAGGTCCAGCCCCTCACAGGGGCATACAGCACCGGCGCCAACCTCGTCCGGCAAGCAGCCGGACTCCCGACCAAGGAGCACCTATGACCATCGACATCACGACGATCCCGACGCCAGTCACGGACGCGAACCCAGGCCTGGCCGCCGCGATCCTGACCGAGCTCCGCAACGCCCTGCGCCAGACCGCACCCGACCCGACGCACCTCACGACGTCGGACCTGGACCGGTGGCTCCACCACGAAGCCCGCCGCCTCACCGAGCAGGCGCACGCTGACAGCGTCGCGTGGCTCGCCGCCCTCCCCGTCGGCGAGGCCGTCTCCCTCGAGACCCCCGACGGGCGCCGCGTCATCATCGCCCTCAAGACCGGCACCGCCCAGTCCCACGGCACGACCGACGCCTGGGCCACCACCAGCGGCGCCCTCACGACCGACATCATCGCCACCCGCCACCCCATCCACCTCGCGCCGGTCACGCGCACGACCGAGGAGGCCGGAGCGTGAGCACCCCAGCCACCCTCACCGCAACCCAGCTCGACGCCCTGACCCCGGGCTCCGCGATCCGCTGCACCACCGAACGCGGCCGCACGTTCCTCGCCCTCAAGATCGACCAGGGCACCGGGCGGCACAACCCGTCGCGCTGGAACACGACCGACGGCCCCGCCACGACCGTGCAGATCGCCGCCCACAACCCCGTGCACCTGCTCGCCGCGCTCCCTGCCCAGCCCGTGGTGGACGAGGCGAGCATCCGGGAGCGCATCGCCCGGCAACTCGAGGCCGAGCAGCAGCGTGCCCGCGCAGCACACCAGGCCGCGAACGTTGATCACTTCGCGCACGACTACTGCCGCTGGGACGGCCACGCCGAAGCCCTCGGGAACGCCGCCCGGATCGCGAGAGGAGCAACCCGATGAGCGCCCCTGACTACGTTGCCCAGGTCGCCGAGCTCCTCGGTCAGCACGAACTGGCCCAGCGTTACACCGTGCTCGACGACGTGTGCCGATGCAGCACCACGGTCAAGGACCACTGCACCCACCTGGCGGAGGTGTTGGCCGCTGCGGGCCTGATCCCCACGAGGACCGAATGGGGCTCTCGCATGACGTGGGACGGCCCGAAGGACCCGACCCGAGTGCCCCGCTCCCGCGCCGTGACCGACTGGAAGGACGCATGAGCACCGACGACCTGGCCGAGGCACTGAGGATCGCCGGGCAAGCTCGCTCGTTCACGGGCCCCAGTAGCCGAGAGCGGGCCCTCGTCGTGCTGGCCGACGAGGTAGACCGACTGCGGGCCGAGGCCGACAGCAAGGCACGCGACGGGCGCCTGCGACTCCGCGCGATGACCGCCGAGCGTGATGCGGCACGGGCAGCACTCGAACGCGTGCGGGCGTAACTTCACCCGCATGGGGGACCCCGACATGAGTACCTTCACTCATGTGAATCCGAAAAGCGCGATGGACCCCCTGACGTTCATCGATTCCATGACGGGCCACCTCATCTGGCCGATCGTCGTGCTCGTGCTCGTGTTGGTGCTGCACAAGCAGATCAAGGAGCTCCTGGGCCGACTCGAAGAAGGCGAAGCAGCCGGGGTGAAGGTCAAGTTGTCGAAAGATCTGGACACCGCCCTAGCGAAGGTCGAGGAGGTGCAGGCATCAACACCCATAGCGACGGCCAACCACGAGTCGTCGCCAGCGCCCGACGGCAGCGGCGAGCGCAAGCACGTCTGGCACCAGCAACTGGACAGGGTCCAGGAGGCGGCCCAGACGGGTCGCGTCTCCCCTCGAACCGCGGTCATTGAAGGATGGGTCTGGGTAGAGGCAGCACTAAACAACGCCGCCGAGGCACTCGGCCTTACCGGTCCAGGGCCCGTGGTTCGTCCTGACATGACAGCGCGAGCACTCGTGCGCGAGGGACGCTTCACGCCACAGTTGGCCGGTGCGCTGACGAGCCTGCGGCACGTGAGAAACCGGGCAAGCCATGACCGAGAGTTTGAGCTGTCGCCAGATGCCGCTGCTGACTATGTACTCGCATGCGCAAACATGATCGACCTAGTTGAGGCGGCAACTCTCCACATCACCCGGTCGAACGAACCGGGGAATGATAGGAAGTAACACCTACCATAGTTCCCCATCGTCGCCCGTTGACCAAGGTTGTACCCCGCAACCTTGGCCAACTGCGACGTAAGACCAGGTTGCAGGTGACCGCTAGGGGTACGCTACGTCCGGATCGGCCATTTGCTCGTCCGCATCGGACGGTTCGGCGCCATCGACCATCGGCGCAGCGCTTGGTAGGCGCTTGAGTCCACTTCGCTCGAGCACGAGGTCGACCGTTTCGAGCACGCACGACGCCTTGTAGACGATGCCGAGATCGATCGGCTCCGCGAAGCGAGCTACAGGCGTGGATGTGAGGACTTCAATCGTCCCTTCAGCGATGCGAGTGTGCACCGCTGCCAGCACACCCAGAAATATCACTCGGGTACCAACCGTCACGTCGCCTGAGCGTCCAGTGAAAGTTCCTCGGTCCAGAATGAAGACGGGGCTCCCGCTTGATCCAGGGAAGACCGATGCGTCGATCAGGAACGTCGGTCGGCCGCCGTAGTCGACACGAATCGGCGTGGCCGTTGAGCCGCGCCTCGCGATAGGCAGAAGGTTCACTCGATCATAGAGTCCGTTGGGGTACCCGATGAAGGTGACCGCCTCCATGGCATCGATGTCGTCATCGTCGGACAGCGTTAGCGCTGGAGTGATCGACTTGTAGAAGATCGGCACTTGCTTTTCTGCCATCAGATCGACGATGCGCCCCAGCGGCATCACCGCGACGTCGATGTCAGCCTCAGGGTGCCCCGTCCACCAGTCAGCGTCGAAGTCTTCCAGCGTAGGCGTCGATCCGAGCCCCAGCGCAGGCTCGTCGCCATTGGCGCGGACGAATCTCAGCGTGAGTCGCTCGGCACCGGCCAGGACGTGCTTGTTAGTCACCACGAACGATGCGAGACCCTTATCGGTGTCGACGGCATAGACGAAGCCCGTCCCTGTCCAGGTCCTCGACTTCGATCTCGCGTCCAAGTGGACCGGGTTGAAGAACAACCGTTCAGCAATGGTCTCAGCGAGCATCCCGGCCCCTTTTTTCGGATGGAGAGAGCGAAGCCAGCAGCATCCCATCCTTGGCCACCTAGGAGGCGGCCTCAAGGGGGTGAAATTATTCGGCAATGCGGTTTGCCACCGATGTGCTGGCTGAGTACCGTAGTCCGCCCACCGGAAGGCGAGCTGGCATGGACGCGCATACCACTCTGAATGCACGCACTGATCTCCTGTGGATCGTCGACCGTTGGCCCCGACTCCAAGCCCGGCTCCATGGCGGCGGTGGCAACGCCCTGACAGGGATGCCGTCCGGATCGAAAGAGGCCCCGCTCCCCATCGACGTAGGCGTCTCGGACCTGATGCGCGAGATCGAGGACCAAGCAAGGTTCTACGCCGCCGTCCTGCTCGACGAGATCCCACCCGAGCACGGATGCGACAAGCGATGCGTGAACGGGTGGATCGCCGTCGCCGCCGAGGCCACGAAGACCGGACGGCCTGTCCCGCCTGCACCAAGCTCGTGGGACTGCCCCGACCGGCGCGACCCCATCACCACATCCGCCATGCCCGCCCTGCTCGCACAGGTCGCCGTGCGATTCGGCCACTTCACGCAGGACGAGCGCGAGGCCCTCGACTTCTGCGACGAGGCCAACGACTTTCGCGAGCGGGTCCGCAAGACGCTCGAGCAGCCCGCTCCCCCGACCTACGTCGGACCATGCTCATCCCGCGGGGCTGACGGCGCCGGGTGCGGCGGCGAGCTCTACCTGCG
Source organism: Oerskovia sp. NPDC060287 (assembly GCF_042726775.1). Lineage (NCBI taxonomy): Bacteria > Bacillati > Actinomycetota > Actinomycetes > Micrococcales > Cellulomonadaceae > Oerskovia > Oerskovia sp. NPDC060287. The sequence goes on along the minus strand of NZ_JBHXBO010000005.1, from coordinate 25,903 downwards.
CGAGGGGCGCGAGCGCGGGACCTGCCGGGAATGCGGGACCGAGTTCACGCACGACGAGCAACAGGCCTACATCAGCGACGCGCTCGAGGAGCGGCTCATGACGCCCGCCGAGATCGTGCGCGCGCTCAAGATCGTCGGGCGCGAGGTCAAGGCTGGCACCGTCTTCAAGTGGGTGCAGCGCGGCAGGCTCGAGGAAGTCGTCGACGGGCTGTACCGACTCGCCGACGCACTCGACCTCGCCGATCGGCCCAGGCACAAGCAGGTGGCGGCATGACGCTCACCGTCGGGGACCTCTAGTCGTCTTGCGGTCGACGTTCTGTCCACCTAACCTATGTTTAGGTGGGTTTCACCCATCAACAGACAAGGCCCCGAGGTTCGCCACGGGGCCTTCCTCATGCCCGCACTCGCCTGCGGGTTACGCCTTCTGCCGGGCAAACGCCGTGGCGATCGGGATCGCACTCTCGACGATCGTGTGGTCGCTTCCCTTGTCCAACACTCCAGTGTCCGCGGACGAGAAGACCGCTCGCACGAGCTCAGCAAGGATCAGGCTTCGGGCATCCTCGTCATCGACCGAGCGGGCGAAGAGTGAGAACGTCCGGAGGGCGTTCGCCTTCTGCTCGTAGACCGCACGCAGGTGGGTGTTCGTCCGGTAGATGCGCGATGCGAAGGCGACGCCGAAGGATAGGACCCCCAGGACGAAGGCGCGTGCAAGCACGTTGCGGACGAGGACCGACCAGTCCTCCGTCGCGGGCATGTGGCTGATGAGCCACCAGCCGACTCCGACGACAGCGGCCGCCATCACCACGACAGCGATCAGGGCCCAGCGCGCGGCCTTTCGGTGGTCGTCGGCCTGATTCTTGTAGTGGGTTGCGAGTTCTCCGGTGCCCGCCTCGCTCGTAAGCTCACGAACCTTGACCAGCAGGGCCTCGTGCTCCGTCGCGGCCTCCTTCGCCATAGTGAGTAGCCTCTCGGCCTGGGCAGTTCTCGCCATCCAGTCCGACGTGCCACCTTTCACGTGTGGCCGCGCATCTCTCATCCAGAAACTGAGAGCCCTCTGAATGCGTTGCTCCGCAGCCGAGAGGTTCTGATGCCCATTGGTGTCCCCAGTCGTGTGCACGGCCATGATGTTTGCCGCCACACCCAGTTCGTTCACCTGAGAACGAGCGCGTTGCAGCACCTCGTCGGAAAAGTCCCTCGGCTCTAAGCTGATCGCCACCAGCCGATCGCGCACGAACGTGTACTGCGCACCCAGGCCCGGAAAGCCAGTCGCCACGATCTGATCAAGCGTTTCCTGGGTGAAGTCGTCCAGCGGTGGACACTTCGTGAGGTCCAGCAGGCTCATCATGTTCCTCTCGTCAGTCGGCCGATCCTAGCGCGGCCTGCCCCTTCCCTCCGGGCCCCATACGCTCCCTGACGGGCTCGCTGGGACCCGTCAGGGACCACTAAGGGGTGAGATGCCTCAAGGATGGTCCCCCTGCTCCCGTTGTCCTGAGGTCGCACCGCCTGGTCGCTCGACCTGCGACGCGTGCCGAGCCGAGGCCGACAGGGCACGCAGGCCAGCAGGCAACCCCTACTCAACGAAGGGTCACCGCCGCTTCCGGGAGGACGTGCTTGCCCGCGACCCACGGTGCGTATGCACCGGCGACTGCGGCGCACACGCAGACCTCTGCGCCGCACGCTCGACCGTCGCTGACCACCACCCTGTCGAGCGCGTCGACTTGCTGGCCATGGGTCAGGATCCCAACGACCCGGACCACGGGCGCGGCGTCTGCGCTCCATGCCACGACCGCAAGACAGCCCGCACCAAGCCCGCGGGCTGGGCCGCCCGCTGAGTGTCCGAACCGGACATCGGCGGCACCCCGAACCGGACATTCGAGGCGGGGGGACCCCCAGAGGACCACCCTGCCGGAACCGCCGGAGAGGGGGATTTTCCTCTGTACGGGTTCCGGGACTCCTGGTGGTGAACACACTTCGACGCGCGACGGAAGGTCGGGCGCCACTTTCGTAGGCCGCGCAAGGCGGTGAAGAGGTGATCGTCATGCCGGGTCCTGCTCCGAAGCACCCGTCCACTCGTGCTCGCCGTAACGACCCGAAGAAGGGCTTCACCTCGCTGCCCGCTGGTGGCCGGCTGGGTGCGATCCCGCCGTGGCCGCTGCGTCCCAACCCGTTCATGACGGCCCAGCTCGAGACCGCGCGCGATCGCGTGGCCTCGCTGCAGGTCGAACTCGAAGCGGCAGAAGACGGGCGTGCTCGTGGCCGGCTCCGGCGTGAGCTGAGCAAGAACGAGATGACGGTCGCCACGCTGAGCCTGCAGATCGAGCAGGCAACCGACGACGAGGTCGCCCTCTGGGACGACTTGTGGCGGACCCCGCAGGCCACGGTCTGGGAGGACTCACACTCGAGCCGCGAGGTTGCTCAGTACGTCCGGTGGAAGGTGCTCGCCGAGCAGGGCGACCTCAAGGCTGCCGCCGAGGCGCGCCAACTCTCCGACCGTCTCGGCCTGAACCCGCTGGCGCTCACGCGTCTCCACCTGGAGATCGAGCGCGCCGACGAGGCCGAGACTCGCGGCGAGCAGCGTCGCAAGAAGGCCACCCCGCCCACGGACTCCAAGCCGAAGGGTGACCCGCGCGGGACCCTTCGGGCCGTGTGACCACCTTCATCGTCCCGCCATTCGACGAGGCACCCTGGCCGTCACTGGGCGGTCCGATCTGCGACCTGATCGAGGAGCGTGCGGTCTTCGGGCCCGGCTCTCTCAAGGGCGAGCCCGCGCGGCTGGACGACGAGAAGCGTGCCGCGATCTGGAAGGCCTACGAGGTCTACCCTCGCGGCCACGAGCTCGCGGGGCGCCGCCGCTTCCGACGCGTGCGGATCTCGTGGCGCAAGGGCACAGCCAAGACCGAGTTCGGCGGCTGGGTCGCGTTCGTCGAGCTGCACAGCGAGGGGCCGGTCCGGTTCGACGGCTGGGACGCGGACGGGAACCCCGTCGGGCGCCCGGTCCGTGACCCGTACATCCCGCTCCTGGCGACCACGCAGGAGCAGGTCATGGAGCTCGCCTACGGCGTCCTCTACACGGTCTGCACTGAGGGGCCCGACGCCGATCTGTTCGACTCCTCGCTCGAGCGGATCATCCGACTGGGCGAGCGTGGGGCGGACGGCAAGGCTGTTCCATTGGCCGGTTCGCCGAACGCCCGAGACGGCGCTCGGACCACGTTCCAGTACTACGACGAGACGCATCGCCTGAATTCACCCACGGCGCTGTCTGCCTACGAGGCGATGGAAGCGAACCTCCCCAAGCGTCCGCTCGACGACCCCTGGTCGCTGGGCACCACGACCGCGGGCGAGCCCGGCAAGGGCAGCGTCGCAGAGAAGGACAAGGACGAGGCCGAGCTCATCAGCAAGGGTGAGGTCGACGAGCCCGAGCTCTTCTACTTCCACCGCGAGGCCGGGACGCACGATCCGACGACCGGCAAGGAGTACGACCTCTCGGTCATGGCCGATCGCATCGAGGCCATCCGGGAGGCGTCTGGCCCATCGGTTGCCGCCTGGTCGGACCTGCGCGGCATCGCCAAGCAGTGGGACCGGCCCCGTGCTGATCCGCGTTACCTCGAGCGGACCTGGTTGAACCGGTGGACTCAGGCCGAGGCGCAGGCGTTCGACGCTCGCCGCTGGAAGGACGAGCTCGCGAAGGTCGGGGCGGCGATCCCCCGTCGGGTGCGCCGCAAGGTGACGCTCGGCTTCGACGGTTCGCGCTGGAAGGACACGACGGGCCTCGTCGTGACCGACATCGAGACGGGGCTGCAGCAGAGGTTCGGCCTGTGGATCCCGGACTACGCCGACGAGTCGCCCGACGGTACCCCTGAGGTCCGGGTCCACGAGGTCAACGAGGGCGTCGACGAAGCGTTCAAGGTCTTCGACGTCGTGCGCATGTACCTCGACCCGGCACAGGGCTGGGACGAGCAGGGCGCGACCTGGGCCGGGAAGTACGGACCCAAGAAGGTGCTGTTCTTCTACACCGACTCGCGCAACCTGCGCCGCACCGCCGAGATGTGCCGGTCCTACGCCGGCGCGATCAAGGCGGGCGAGGTCACGAACGACGGCGACGAGGACCTCGCGTCGCACATCGCGAACGCACAGAAGCGCGAGATCAAGATGGTCGACGACGAGGGCCAGCCCCTGTGGGTCATGTCCAAGGAGCGCCACGACTCGCTCAACAAGATCGACCTCGCGATGGCGGGCGGCCTGTCCTGGCAGGCGCGCCTGGACGCGATCGCGTCCGGCGTCTCGACCTCGCCCACCTACTTCTACACCGCATCGACCACTCGCCGGAGGTGAGAATGGACTCCGCCGAGATCCTGCGTCTTGCGACGCTCATGGCCGACAAGATCCGGGCCCGGCGCGGCGACATCGCCTCGAACGTGGCGTATTTCAAGGGCACCGAAGGGCGCATGCGGTTCGCGTCCGACGAGTTCCGCGACTACTTCGCTGACCGGTTCTCCGGGTTCTCGGACAACTGGTGCATGCCCGTGGCGCAGGCCCCGATCGAGCGCATCCACCAGCTCGGCATCCGACTCGACGGCAGCACCACTGCCGACGTCGAGTCGGCCCGCATGTGGGAGCGCAACGAGGCGGACCGCGGGCTGTCCGAGGCGCTGATGATGATGACCGTCGCCAAGCGGTCGTTCGGCATGGTCTCGCCGTCGCCGGTCGGGGCCCGCGTCACGTTCGAGCACCCCGACTCCGCGTGCGTGATCTACGACGCGGCCACTCGTCAGCGCCGCGCGGGCATGGTCGTATGGCAGGACGAGAAGTTCGAGTACTCGGAGTTCCAGACCCCGCAGTACATCATCCCGCTCAAGCGCCCCCGCTTCATCCAGGAGAGCGGCGACAAGCACGTCGCACCGACCGCCGACGGCTGGGCTTTCGACCAGGCCCGCGAACTCAAGGCGAACCCCCTGGGCGCGGTCCCACTCGTCGAGTTCCGCAACCAGGCGCTCCTCGACGACGAGCCCATGAGCGACATCGCCGGCGTCAAGCCGATCCAGGACACGATCAACCTGGTCTGGGCGTACCTGCTTAACGGCCTCGACACCGCGTCCCTGCCCGCTCGCATCATCAAGGGCATCGACGTCCCCAAGGAGCCGATCCTCGATCAGGACGGGCAGATCATCGGCGAGAGGCCGATCGAGCTCGACCGCCTGATCCGTGACCGCGTCATCTTCATCCCCGGCGACGGCGACGTCGCTGAGTGGACCGCGGGCAACCTCGAGGTCTTCTCCAAGGTCATCGGTCACGCCGTCGAGCACGTCGTGGCACAGACCCGCACACCGGCGCACTATCTGATCGCCGCGTCATCGAACACGCCCGCGACCGGGTACGAGCTCGCGGAGGCCGGCCTGGTCTCCAAGGCCGCCGAGCGCATCTCCTACGCCAACCCCTCGGTGCGCGAGATCTACCGACTCGCGGCGATCGCCGACGGTCAGGCGGAGCGCGCCGAGCGGATCGCTGTCGGAAAGGTCCTGTGGAAGAAGCCGCAGTACCGGTCCGAGCAGCAGCTCATGGACGGGCTGCAGAAGATGCGGACCGCGGGCTTCCCGTTCCAGTGGATCGCTGAGGAGTACGGCCTCTCGCCCTCGGAGGTGGACCGCGTGATGGAGATGAAGCGGGCTGAGGAGCGTGACGTGACGATGGAGCAGGTCGCACGTGACCTGGCGATCTGATGGTCACGATTCCGCAGGCCACCCAGGATCACTACCGGCGGATGCAGCGCCTGCAGGTCCTCGCACTGCGCTCCTCGCGCCGCTCCTGGACCCGCGTTGACTGGCGCTACCTCTCGCAGTCGTGGGCGCCCGTCGTGGCTCGCGAGCTCGAGCCGCTCATGTCCGGGATCCAGGTGCAAGCCGCTGCGTCCGGGGCGACCTACGGCGCCCTGACGCTCGCCGAGCAGGGATCCTGGGTCGCGCCTGAGGCGTTCGTGGATCCGCGGGCCCTCGGCGGGTACGCCGCTGATGGGCGCTCGCTCGACGGCCTGCTCTTCTCGCCCATCACGAGCGTGAAGACGTGGATCGCCGACGGACGCTCGGCCTCCGAGGCTCTCGCCATGGGCGGCCGGGCGCTCGACACGATCGTGCGCACGGTCGTCGCTGACGCCGGGCGTCAGGCGGCCGGGATCGACACGGTCTCACGCAAGAGCGTCGGGTACGTGCGGATGCTCAACCCCCCGTCATGCTCGCGCTGCGTCGTCCTGGCCGGGCGGTTCTACCGCTGGAACGCTGGCTTCCGTCGGCACCCTCGCTGCGACTGCGTGCACGTCCAGTCCGCTGCCGGGTCCACGCAGGCCGCGCTCGACGAGGGCCTCATCTCCGACCCCTACGAGTACTTCCGGGGCCTGCCGAAGGGCGAGCAGGACAAGATCTTCGGCGAGCACGAGGCCGCCGCGATCCGCGACGGCGGCGACATCTTCCAGGTCATCAACTCCAAGCGCGGCCGACAGGGCGCCTTCACCACCGAGGGCACCGGGCGTCCCGGCACCGCGTCGACCGTCCTGCGGCCCGGTCAACGGCGCATGACGCCCGAGACGATCTACCGCCTGAACCCGAACCGCGAGGACGCCCTCAAGGCGCTGCGCGACCAGGGCTACATCCTCCCCGGCGGCCAAGTCCCCACGGGCTCCCTGCGCGGACGTGTCGAGGGCTTCGGGCAGATGGGCCGCGGCGGGACACGCAAGGCCGCATCCGCCGCCGTCGAGGAGGCCCGCAGGACGGGCGTCCGTGACCCGCGGTCCCGCTACACGATGACCGCCGCCGAGCGCCGTCTCAACGACGCCGAACGGCGCTACCGGCTCGTCCTCGAAGGACGGAACCCGTTCGCCTCCCCCGGCTTCGGGAACACTCCCGACCCTCAAGGGCTGGGTCTGAACACGGTCGGCGCATCGCGCGGGCCGCTCACCCCACAGATCGCCGCCATGGTCGAGACCGACTACCGGCGCTGGCTCGCCACCGGCGGCCAGAAGTTCACCTCCTGACGCCGCAAGGGCTCAGGACCTACCCCTCTCGCAAGGAGAGACATGCACCCGATCCGCACCCGCGCGCACCCGCGCAGGCTCATGTTCATCACGGACACCGACGCCTCGGGCGGCGGATCCACCGACACCAGCGGCGCCGACGTCGACGAGTCGACCGACGACACCGACACCGGGCCCGGCGACAGCGCCGACCAGGAGGCCGACACGGTCAACTGGCAGGAGAAGTTCGAGGCCCAGCAGAAGATCAACCGCGACCTCGAGCGCAAGGTCAAGGGCGAGGCTGGCACCCTGCAGGCCAAGCTCGACGCCCTCCAAGCCAAGCTCGACGGCACGGAGGCAGAGCACGCCGAGACCCTCAAGACCCGCCAGACCGAGGAGGCCGCTCTCGCGAAAGCGAACGAGCGCATCCGCAAGGCCGAGGTCCGCGCCGCTGCCGCCGGAAAGCTCTCCGACCCGGCCGACGCCCTGAAGTTCCTCGACCTCGAGCAGTTCGAGGTCGGGACCGATGGCGAGGTCGACACCGCCGCCATCAACGAAGCCCTCGAAGGTCTCGTGAAGTCCAAGCCGTACCTCGCCGCGCAAGGTGGCAGCGGCGTCACGTTCGAGTCCCCCGGCGCCCATCGCAAGGAGCGCGCCGGACAGGTCACGCAGGCCGAGCTCGACCGCATGACGCCCGACCAGATCAACGCCGCACGCGCCGAGGGTCGACTCAACGACCTCCTCGGCATCAAGCCCTAGACCCTGAGGAGGGTTCCCCATGGCCATCACCAAGTTCATCCCGAAGATCTGGTCCGCCGCACTGCTCAAGGCGCTGCGCAACCAGCTCGTGTACGCACAGCCCGGCGTCATCAACCGCGACTACGAGGGCGAGATCGCCCGCGCGGGCGACACCGTCCACATCACCTCGTTCGTCGACCCCGCGGTCCGCGCGTACACCCGCAACGGCACGATCACGTGGGACCTGCTCACCGACACGCAGCAGTCGCTCGTGATCGACCAGCAGAACTACTTCGCGTTCAAGGTCGACGACATCGACAAGCGCCAGGCCATCGACGGCTTCGTCGAGGAGACCACAACCGGGGCGTCGTACAACCTCTCGGCCGAGGCCGACGAGTACGTCGCGACCACGATCGCGGCCGGCGTCGACGCGGGCAACGCCCTCGGCGCCGTCACGGTCGCGACCCCCAGCGACGCCTACGACCTCCTCGTCGAGTTCCGCACCAAGCTCAAGCGGAGCAACACCCCGGACGCCGGCCGGTACGCGGGCGTGTCCCCCGAGTTCTACGGGCTCCTGCTCCGCGACGACCGCTTCATCCGGCTCGACGCCTCCGGCACGACCGAGGGCCTGCGCAACGGCGTCGTCGGACGGGCCGCCGGCTTCGACATCCTCGAGGCCAACACGGTGCCCGAGGCCGCGGGGGTCCAGACCATCATCGCGGGCCACTCGATCGCGACGACCTACGCCCAGCAGATCCTCAACACCGAGGCGCTGCGGCTCGAGAACACGTTCGGCGACGGCATCCGTGGCCTGCACGTGTTCGGGGCGAAGGTCATCCGCCCCAAGAACCTCACGTCCGCTCTCGTCACCGTCTCCTGACCGAAAGGGTCGAACATCATGCCGCTCTACAAGGCACGCCACGGCAAGGACAAGGACGGGAGCGTCATCTACGGCGCCCCCTTCGCCTACGAGCCGAAGAACCCCGAGGGGCCCGCCGCCGAGAACGCGGCGGCCAAGGTCGAGGCGGGGCTGTGGGTCGAGGTCGAGCCCGCCGAGAAGCCGCTCGAAAAGCGCACGGCGGGCGACCTCAAGGCCTACGCCACCGAGCACGACATCGACCTCGGCGACGCCAAGACGAAGGCCGAGGTCCTGGCCGCGATCCTCGCGGCCGAGACCAAGCAGGACTGACAAGGGAGGCCACCGTGGCACTAGCACCGCTCGCGACGGTGGCCGACCTGTCGGCCCTCGGGATCGACACCACGAACGCCGCGCTCGTGGACTCGCTGCTGACCTCCGTGTCGGCAGCGGTCCGCGACGCGGCGGGCGTCCCGATCAGTCGCACCGTCTCGACCGTCACCATGTGGACAGAGGCATCACGGCGCATCGAGCTCCCCGCGCGCCCTGTCCACTCCGTCACGGACGTCACCCTCGATGGCGAGCCCATCACGGACTACGTCGTGCGCGGCTCGTCGCTCTGGCGCACCTGCCTGTGGCAGGCGCACAACGCTATCCCGGGAGAGCTCAGGCTCACCTTCGACCATGGCCTGGACGAGGTCCCCGCCGACATCGTCAAGCTCGTCTGCACGCTCGTCGCGGCCGGGCTCAACGAGGTCGAGGAGGGCATCGGCGAAGGCCGCGGCGTATCCTCCGAGCGCGTTGACGACTATCAGGCGTCGTTCACGCGCGGCGACGACGAGTTAGTCGACAAGACCGATCTCCCCGAGCGCACCCGCCGCCGGCTCCGACAGCGCTTCGGCGGCGCCAGCGCCACGGTCCTCGGGACGACGCGATGAGCGCCAGGGGTGCCAGGGGTGCCAGGGGTGCCATCGTCCGCGGTCGCCGCATGGCCGAGCGACTCATGGTCGACACCTGCACCGTCGAGCGCGTGGTCGGCGAGACGACCAACGACGAGACGGGCGAGGTCCAGCCGCTGCTCGAGACCGTGTACTCGGGCCCGTGCAAGCTGCAGAACCAGTCCCAGTACGAGATGGGCGCTGAGGCCGGCGGGCACATGTCCGTGGAGCAGCGCTCCCTCGTCCACTTCCCCGTCGGATCCTTCCAGTCCAAGCACGGTGACCTGTGCGCCTTCACCACCTCGGCAGCCCCCGGTATCGCTGGCCAGAAGTACCGACTGCAGGGCGAGACGCCGTACCGGACGTTCGAGACCGCGTACCGCGTGTACGCCGTCCAGGAGGTGGCCTGATGTTCGACGTCGACGTCTCCGAACTGCGCTCGCTCGCTACCGACCTCGGCAATATCCCGACGCGTCTCCTGCCCGAGGCGGACGCGATCGTGAAGCGAGGCGCGCAGAACGTCAAGGAGCATATGTCTGCTGACCTAGCCGCGTCCCGGAGTTTCCGCGGCGCTGCGGGCTCGGTCTCCTACGACTCGGACTACCGCCCTGGCGTGGTCCAGTACGAGGTCGGGCCGGACAAGGGCCGCCGTGGCGGCGCCCTGGCAAACATCGCCTACTTCGGTGGCGCGAACGGCGGCGGCGGAACGGTCGACATCGACGCCCCGCTGGCCGCTGAGGAACCGCGCCTATCTTCCGCGATCGGCGAAGTGCTGGACGGTCTCCTGTGAGCGTCCGGGCGCTGGCCCAGGCGCTGCTGGCCCTGGCTCCGGCGGGTGTGAGCGTCCATGTGGGCGAGACGCCTCCCAGCCCGACTCTGCCGTGGGCGGTCCTGAACTTCGCGGCGCCTGGCGTCTCGGAGCGCTCGCTCACGACCGCTCCCCTGGCCGGTCCTGCTCGCCTGCTGGTGACGATCGCCGGGGCGAATGAGGACGCGGTCCTCATCATCCTCGAGAAGGTCCTCGCGGCCTACGAGGGGGCCCGCCTGGTCGTCGAGGGCTGGCAGTGCTCGCCGGTCGGGCAGGTCGGCGACGTGAAAATCTTCCCCGATGACGTCGTGATCGCGTCCGTGAATCGGCGCGTGGTCGTCGGCAAGTTGACGCTTGAGACCACGGTCGCCCGCACCGCCTGACCTCACCCCATCGGCCCCGGCGTGGATCGCGCGGGGTCCATCCCTCATGCCCCAGGAGGCACGCATGCCTAGCTGGAAGCGAGTCCGCGACACGACGACGGGCCACCAGTACGACGTCGACGAGCGCCTGCCGCTTGCCGAGGGCGTGGAGCTCGTCAAGAACGCTCCCGTCCTGACCGGCCCGGGCGCGCGACCGCGCCCCGCCAAGCCGCAGAGATCGATCGACGCGGCCGTCCAGACCGCCCGTGAGAAGCGGGCATCCCAGACCAGGGACACCACACCCACCCCCGTGCCGGACGACCCGGCCACCTCGAAGGAGTAGCCCCATGGCTGGAGAGATCCCCCCGGGCGTCGTCGCCGACGGCAACATCCGAGCGACCTGGGTCCCGACCCTCGCCGACCCGGAGAACCCCAAGAAGACCGAGCTCGACGCGGCGGCCGCGGTCGACCTGTCGTGCTTCCTCACGAAGGACGGCCTCACGCGCGGCGGCGACGAGCAGACCGTCAACGACGAGCGACTGTGCTCACGCCAGGTCTACGAGGCACCCGGCACCTACACCGACACCCTCGACCTCACCTACGTCTACGACCCCCAGTCCACCGACAAGGGCAAGAACGGCGCGTACATGACTCTCAAGCACCTCACCGAGGGCTTCGTCGTGCTGCGCTACGGCCTGCCGTTCGAGGACGACAACGCGATCGGCGACCTCCTCGACGTCATCCCCGTCACCTGCGGCGTCCAGCGCAAGCAGGCGCCCGAAGCGAACTCCAAGCTCAAGGTCACGCAGAAGATGCACGTCACCGGCCGCACGCGCGCCGACGTCGCCCTCGCAGCCTGACCCAAGACCCCTGCCGGCGCGCGGATCCCCTGGTCTGGGCGCGCGCCGGCAGGTTCACCCCCACCCAGACCACCACCCCAGACCAGGGAGATCATCATGCCCATCGCCGTGAAGCGAGCCCGCCGGACCGTGAAGTTCTGCGCCGACCTTTCCACCCAGGCCGAGTACGACCGCGCGACCGCCTCCCTGACCGAGGCGCAGCGCACCGACGGCCAGATGCTCAACTCCTCGCCCGCCACACGCGCCGCAGCGGCCGAGGTCCAGGCGCTCGAGGAACGCATGAAGGTCGCGACGATCGACTTCGAGATCGAGGCCCAGCGCCGCGACAAGTGGCAGGCGTTCGAGGCCGCGCACCCCCCGCGCGAGGGCGACAAGACCGATGAGCAGTTCACCATCGACATCTCCTCGCTCGACGACGTCATCGCCCAGTCGATCGTCGCGATCACCGACCACGAGGGGAACGCCGTCGAGTTCGACCCGCGCACCGAGTGGGCCGAGCTCGCAGACGAAATGTCCGACGGGCAGTGGCAGGACTTCGCCATGGCCGTCCTGGCCGTGAACCGCGGGGTGAAGAGCGCCCCTTTCTCGCAGGTCGCGTCGCGCGTGATCCGGGCCTCCGCGACCGACTGACCCTCGCGCGCTCGCTCGGCATCTCGTACAAGCGCCTGTCTGGCTGGGAGCCGGTCACGCACTACGAGTACGACGATGCCGGGCGTCTCGCGTCCTCACGGCCCGACGTCGAGTGGGACGAGGACCAAGTCGCCTGGATGCTCGCCCTCGCCGAGCACGAGGCAAGCCTGTGCCCCCGCTGCGGGATGCCCCGTGACATCTGCCAGGCCCGCGAGACCGAGGGGCGCGTCACCGTGCCCCCGCCGTCGCGCTGCCATGTCACGACCGCGATCCTCGGCGCCCAGAAGGGCTACGCCGAGAACGAGCACCCGAGCGCACTCCTCTTCGGAGCGAGCGTCCCGCCGTAGCCGCTAGAGATCGATGCAGAGCTCGCCCGTGTTCGGGGCTCTGTCGAGCGGGCTGGCGCCCGAGAGGGTGCACCAGTACTCGTCGGTCCGGCGGTCCTGCGCTCGCGCATCGCTCACGCGGACGACCACGAAGATCGCCAGGATCACCACCGCGAGCACTGCGGCCGCGATGAGCAGCCCCTTGTTCTGGCGTGCGTGCGCCGCCGCGAGCTCAGGTGATTTCTCGGTCTCCATGCCTCACATCTAACTCCAAACCGCTGACCCCGGGAGGTTGAAATGGCCGACCGGTCGATCACGCTCAAGATTGGGGCGAACGTCCAGGGGGCCCTGAACGGGCTCAAGACGCTCGGGCAGGCGACGCAGGACCTGGGGACCCGCACGTCGAGCTACATCGAGCGCAACGAGCAGGGCATCAACACGCTCTCGAACGGGTTCGCGGTCGCGGGGGCGGCCGCGACTGGGTTCGCATTGCTCGCGGTCAAGAAGTTCTCCGACTTCGACTCGGCCATGTCGTCCGTGAAGTCCTCGGGAGCAGACGCGGCGGGGAGCATCGATGCGTTGCGCGATGCCGCGATCGACGCTGGCGCGGACACGGTCTTCTCGGCGACCGAGGCTGCGGGCGCGATCGAGGAGCTCGCGAAGGCGGGCGTCTCGGCGTCCGACATCCTGACCGGCGGGCTCAAGGGCTCTCTCGACCTCGCGGCGGCAGGGAGCATGGGCGTGGGAGAGGCTGCCGAGTACGCCTCGATCGCCATGACCCAGTTCAACCTCAAGGGCAAGGACGTCGGGCACATCGCCGACCTCCTGGCCGCCGGTGCCGGCAAGGCAATGGGCGAGGTCTCCGACCTCGGCCAGGCACTCAAGCAGGGCGGGCTCGTCGCGGCCCAGACTGGCCTCACGCTCGAGGAGACGACGGGCACCCTCTCGGCATTCGCGGCCGCCGGCCTGCTCGGCTCCGACGCGGGCACCTCCCTCAAGACCATGCTCCAGCGGCTCTCCGCCCCCTCGGGCGAGGCCGCTGGGCTCATGGAGGAGCTCGAGATCTCTGCCTACGGCGCGGGCGGTGAGTTCGTCGGCATGACGAACTTCGCGGGCCAGCTGACGCGCGCGATGGGCGACATGACCCCAGCCGCACGCCAGGCCGCCATGGCGACGATCTTCGGCGCCGACGCCGTCCGCGCCGCGGGCGTCATCTACGACCAGGGCGAGGGCGGGATCCGCGACTGGATCTCTGCGGTCGACGACCAGGGCTACGCAGCCGAGACCGCCGCGACCAAGCTCGACAACCTCAAGGGCGACGTCGAAGGCCTCGGCGGCTCCCTCGAGACCCTGTTCATCCAGTCCGGGTCCGGGGTCAATGACGGCCTGCGGTCCATCGTGCAGGGCACCGACGCCGTCGTCGACAAACTCGGCGAGATCCCCGCTCCGGTCCTCGGTGCAGTCACCGCGATCGTCGGCAGCGGCGGCCTCGTCGCACTCTCGATCGCAGGCATGGGCAAGATGGCGATCGCAGTCAACAACGCCAAGATCGCCTACGAGGGCCTCGGCCGCTCAGCCAAGGTCGCGTCTGTCGCTGCGGGTGCGGTCGGCCTGGTGGTCGCCGCCGCTGCCGTCGGACTTGCCGCCTGGGCGCAGAAGGCTGCAGAGGCGAAGGCTCGCACGGAAGAGCTGCAGGGCACGCTAGATGAGTTCGGGCAAACCACCGAGGCCACTCTCTCGTCGATCAACACCTTCCTGTCGAGCGGCCAGGATGACTGGCTCGGAGGGATCTTCGGCAAGGATCCGAAGTCGCTCATCGAGGATGCCGAGCGGTACGGCCTCGCAATCCAGGACCTGCAGGGCTACATCCTGGGCCAGGCGGACGCGACGGATCGAGTAAACACCGCCACGACTGCGTACCTTGACGGCCTGGACCGCACGGGCCGCGAGTACGAGAACAAGAAGGGTGGCATCGACAAGTTCATCGGCTCGCTTGACGGTGAGAGGAGCGCCCTTGAGGGGTCGATGACTGCGGCCGAGCGCAAGGCCGAGGCGGACAAGATCGCTGGTGTCGCAACCAACGAGCTCACGGCCGCCACCGTCGAGTCGACCTACGCCACCGCCGCGCAGGTCACGACCCTCGAGGACGCGATCAGCGGCCTCTCGACGCTCGCAAACATGGCCTTGGCAGCGCGCGATTCGCAGCGTGGGTTTGAGGCTGCCGTCGACGCTGCGGAGGCCGCGCTCAAGGAGAACGGCGCGACGCTCGACATCACGACCGATAAGGGCCGCACGAACCAGGCGGCTCTCGACGGGATCGCCGCAGCGAACCTTCGTCTGGTCGAGGACATGCAGAAGAACGGCGCCACGCAAGGCGAGGTCCAGGGCGCGGTCCAGCGGTCGCGCGATGAGTTCCTGCGCATGGCCGGGCAGATGGGGATGACGGCCGACGAAGCGAACGCCCTCGCGGACCAGCTGGGGCTCATCCCGGGCAACTACCAGGCGACCGTGACCGTTCATACCGGTGAGGCGCTGCGCCAGATCGGGGCAGTGCAGACGGCGATGTCATTCCTCAAGGACAAGACGATCGACATCACGGTGCGCCAGCAGGCGTACAACAACGCAGCGACCGCATCACAGGTCGTCGAGGGGCGTGCGTCCGGCGGTCCGGTGCGGGGCGGTGAACTCTATCTCGTGGGCGAGGAGGGGCCCGAGCTCCTCGTGATGCCGCGCTCAGGAACCGTCGTCAACGCCCGCGACACGGCCGCTGCGATCGGCGACCTCGGGGGGCGCAACGCGAGTGCCGCGCAGATGCTCCAGTCCCAGCAGTTCGCGTACTCGGCTCCGTCCCAGGCGGTCGCCCCTGGTGAGCCGTTCGACCTCACCGGCCTGCAGCTGGTGGGGAGGCTCGATCTCGGCAACGGGCTCGAGGGGTGGATGGAAGCGGTCGCTGTTCGGTCGATCCGCACGTCTCAGAATCGGAGGGCGCGCTGATGGCTGTCACGATCACCGCCTCGCTGGTGCCGGCGGGCTCGCCGGAGCCGGTGCAGATCGTGCTCGCGGGGGTCCCCGCGGGGACCGCGTACACGGTGACGGGCGCGACGGGCGGAGGCTCGTCGTGGCCTGTTCCGGGTGGCGTCGGTATGTCGTCGGGCGAGCAGGTTGTGCGTGTCGACAACCGGTCCGCGCTCAACGCTCTGGTGACCTACCAGGCGGTCGTGGCTGGCGTGACCTACGTGTCCGCACCGGTCACCGTGTCCCACACGGCGCGGTACGTCCTGCAGTCGCTGGACGGCCAGACGTCGGTGGACTTCGTGTGGGATGACAACGGGATGCCCCGCGACCTGGTCTCGAACGCGGTCACGTTCGACGTCCCGGGGCGCGCCCGCCCGCCCGTCCGGTATGCACCGGGCGGGGACGGCGGCGGGTCGCTGCGCATCCGCACGACCCGGCAGAACACGACTGCCATGCGTGACCTACTGCGCGCCGGTCGCCCGCTCGTCCTGCGCACCGACGGCGCGATCCGCGACCTGGACGCCGTCGACCTGATCCAGGTCGTCGGCAAGCCGTCGAACGTCTTGTGGACGGGCGACGGTGGCCTCTCAACCCAGCGTGTCTGGTCCCTCGAGTACGTCCTGGTCGACGACCCCGAGCCCAGCGCAGCGCTGTCCGCGTGGACGTGGGACGACTTCGACGCCGCCATGGAGACCCGCACGTGGGCCCAGCACGACGCGCTCTTCGCGGCGTCCACGTGGGACCAGTGGGACACCTATCCATGGGGCCAGCTGTCGTGAGGAGGAGCCGATGAGAGCGGGTCCTCCTGAGGAGGTTCTGTCGGGTACGTGCGGGTGGGCGCCGTCGGTCTCGTCCTGGCTCGGCGGGCGTCTGCTCGACGCCGAGATCCCGATCATGCGCGGTCGGCTCGTGGCGCAGGTCGGGCAGAAGGTTCCCGAGCGCCTCACGCTCACGGTGCCCAGGTTCGACGGGCTGCGGGACATGCGCCCCGGCGACCAGGTCGACCACCCGCTGGCCAAGTACGGGCAGGAGCTGCAGGTCTCGATCGTCGTCTCCTCGTCCGTGGATACCGACACGTGGGAGACCCGCGTCGGCCGGTTCCTCATCACTGACTGGGACGACGGCGACGACGGCACGATCCGGGTCGTGGCCGCGGGACGTCTGCGCCGGCCGGACGACGCAAAGCTCACGTCCCCGACCCAGCCTGGGACGGGGGCGACGCTCATGTCCGAGGCGCGGCGCCTGCTCCCACCGGGGATGTCCGCAGGGTTCGACGCGGGCCTGGTCGACCGGGCGTGCCCGGCCGGGATGGCGTGGCCGGAGGATCGTCTCGCCGCGCTGCAGGAGATCGCGGACGCGTGGCCGGCGCTGCTGCGCACCGATGAGTGGGGCCAGATCGTCTACCGCCGGCCCCGGTCGCAGGTTCCAGTGCCGGTCCTGACGCTGCGCGACGGGGAGCGCGGCACGCTCGCCTCCGCGGGGCGTTCGGACACCCGGGACGGCGCTTTCAACGAGGTCGTCGCCAGATCGTCAGCGCCAGGCTCGGAGGACATCCAGGTCGTGGCGCAGCAGACCACCGGGCCCATGGCTGTCGCGGGCGAGTACGGGCCGGTCACCAAGATCTGGTCGTCGCCGCTCATCTCGAGCACGGCGATGGCGCTGGCTTCGGCGCAGACGATGCTCGCGAACTCCATCCTGCCGGCGACCTCGGTCCCGGTGCGGTGCGTCCCGGACCCGCGCATCGACCTCGACGACCCCGTCGAGATCCTGCGCGACGGGGAGCGGACCTGGGGCTACGTGACGGGCTACGACCTGCCTCTGACCGTCGCCGACGGCGAGATGCGTGTGGACGTGGGGGTGAGCATGTGAGCGACCTCGACCTGCTACTCCCGAATCTCAGTGCGGCGACCGACGACGCGCTGACGACCGTAGGCCCGTGCTACGACGTCAACCCGGCGGCGCGTCTGGTGCGGGTGGGTGTGCGGGGCGAGCCCCTGTGGCTGCCCGCCCAGCCCGGGCGCTACCGCCGATCAGCCGGCGCGGGCGTGGGCCTGGCCCGGGTCCTGCTCAACCCCTCCACGGGGCGCCCCTCGCTCGTCCTGGGCCCCCTCGACCCTCTCGACCCGGTCGTCCCGGCGACGATGACCGCGGCTACCGCCACGGTCGCGACGGTCAACTTGGCGGGCACCTCCTATGCCCTGCCGTACCTGGCAGGCGCCTACGGAACCCCGCCGGTCTCGGTGTGGGTCTCGCTGTCTGACTGGGGCGTGCCCGTCCTGGTGCTGGGCCCCTCGGCTATCGCCCCTGCAGGTGGTGGAGGCACACCGCCTCCCCCATCTGGCGCCACGGTCCAGGTCACCCAGACCATCGGACCCCAGTGGTCCGGGTCGTGGCGAGCCTCGGCGGGCGCGTGGGATCGGTGGAACGTCGACCGCTACGGCGGACGCTCGACCCTCTACCAGGGCAACGGGTTCGGGTCAGGGCCGATGGTTGGGCTCGCGACCTACGGCGACCAGCTCGCCAACCTCGGCGCCATCTCGATCGACCGCGTCCAGGCGATGCTCCGTGGCGTCGGCCTGGCCGGGGCATCTGGCCCCGCGACCGTCCAGGGCTCACCGCACGGCGCCCGGCCGGCCGGCGCGCCGGCCTCATCCGGCCCTACCGCAACCGGCGACGGCTGGACCGACCTGGCCGCCGCAACCCGTGAGGGCATGCGCACCGGCGCCATCAAGGGCCTCGCCCTCATCGGCCCGCAGTACTGGGGCGTTGCAGGCGCCGGCAACGGCGACGGCATGGCCCTGTCCGTGACCTATACCCGACCCGCCTAGGAGGCCCCCGTGTGGATCTACTGCGACATCTGCGGGGCCGTCGTGGCTCTCATCGACCTGCACGCCGACTGGCACGCCGCCCGCGGCGAGCTCCCGCCCATCACCCCGACCCCCGATCCGGCACCAGAGCCGGACCCTGCTCCTGAGGAGGTGGTCACCGATGGCGACCAGCCCACGTAGGCACACTGTCCCCGCCGCCGGGGAGACCCCGCGCCGCCAGTCCCTCAACGACCTCGCGGGCTCGATCAACGACCCCGTGCCGGTCCCGAACGTCACCGCCCGGGCCCAGTTGGTCGCCGACCTGGCCGCCCAGAACCCGCCCTACATCCCGTCCACCACGCGGCCCCTGTACGTCCACCGCACCGACGCCGGCCCCCGCGGCCTGCTCGAGAAGACCAACAACGGGACCGCCTGGGAGGGCGTGGCCGGCATCGGGACACCTGCCGCACCCACCCTCAACAGCATCTGGGTCACCGACCCCGAGGACCCGCTGACGCTCTACCAGGACGGCGCCCACATGGTGCTCTCCGGCGGCATCCGCAACGCCGGCTCGGGATCGATCGGGACACCCGAGGCCCCGCTCGGGTCAATCCCCGCCACCGCAGCCCCGGCCACACGCAAGATCTTCGCGGCGACGTTCGGCGGCGACGGCCCGTGGAGCGCAGCGAACGTCGTCGTCTACGGCAACGGGGACCTGCGCTTCAACATCTCGCGCGCCACCGCGACCATGGCGCCCGGGGCGTTCATTCTCGCGGTCCACGCACGCTGGCTGGCGAAGGTCGCATGACCCCGCCACCCGCTGGCACGCCGTGGTGGGCATGGCTCCTTGCTGTGGTCCTGGTCGTCGGCGTCCCGGCGCTCACAGCTCTCGCGGTCGCGTGGGTGCAGCGCCCAGTACGCAAAGCCCTCGCCAGGCAGGAAGAGTCGTTATCGCGTGCCGCCACGGTCGCCGAGACGATCCGCCACCAGGTCGAGAACGACCACACGAGGAACCTGCGCGACGACGTCGACCAACTCACGACCGCGGTCGAGACCGTCGGGGCCGCGGTCGGGAAGATGTCGCGCGGCCAGCGCGACACCAAGACCAAGCTCGACAAGATGCACGGCGTCCTCATCGACACCCGCGACCGCCTCGACGAGCACCTCGCTACCGCTACCGACTGACCTCACCCACCCCCGGGCCCCGACACAGCGTGACGTCGGGGCCTTCGTCATGCCAGGAGGCAGCACATGCCCGACTATCCGAACGGCTCCGTCCCCGCGTCCGCCCTCTCTCCGCTCGACGGACAACCCGGGGCGTTCCTGCGGACCGACGCCGCCATCTCGTGGAACCGAGCTCGACTCGACGTGTTCGAGCGGACCGGGATCACCCTGACCGTGAACGGCTGGAACCGCACGCTGGCCGAACAGGAGCAGCTCTTCTTCGAACGCTACGAGCCCCTGGCCACCGGCGCCGGCCCCTACAACGACGTCCGCTGGTACAAGGGCGTGCGCTACGCCCGGATGCGCGGCGCCGCCGCAGCCATCCCCGGCACCTCCAACCACGGCTGGGGCATCGCCGTCGACGTCGTCGACTACGGCGTCGTCGGCCAGTTCAACCACCCCCGCCGCACCGCCACGTTCCCGATCCTCGCCGAGCACGGCTGGACCGACACCGAGGGCCGCGGCTCCATCCAGGAGCCCTGGCACCTCGTCTACGACCCCACCCGCGACACCCAGGAGAACGACATGACCCCCGGACAGGCCTACCAGCTCGCCCAGACCCTCGAGCACGCCGGAGAGAACCGCCGCATGCTCGGCGTGATCCTCGGCTGGAACCCACCCGCCAGCGCCAACGAAGCCACCGCCATCGCCAAGCTCTGGGGCAACGGCACCAACTCGACCCAGACCCGCCGCACGCTCGGTGCCCTCCTCGACGGGCAGGACGGCCAGAGCCCCGAGACCGACGCCCGCGACCACCTCGACGAGTACCCCGCCACCGCCACCGACTGACCTCACCCACCCCGGGCCCCGACACGCACGACGTCGGGGCCCGGCATGCCCAGGAGGCAGACAGATGGCCACCACGTTCCAGAACGGGGAGATCCCCGACGCGGCGCTCACGCGCCTGTCGACCGGACACCTGCTACGCGCCGACGCCGCCGCGGGGTTCGAAGCTCTCGCGACCGCGTTCAAGGCGAAGTTCGGCAAGGCCCTCGTCGTCACCGACGCCTACCGGCCCAAGGCCGGCGCCTTCGGTCAGATCGCGATCTTCGAGGACCGCTACCCGCACCCGACCTACCAGGGCGTCAACGACCGCCGCGGCCCGTGGAAGGGCAAGTACTGGTGGCGGCGCACGGGCACCGCGGCCGCCGCCGTGCCCGGCACCTCCAACCACGGCTGGGGGCTTGCCCTCGACCTCGGCTCGAACGTCAACAAGCTCGGCACCGCCGAGCAGCTGTGGCTCGTGGCGAACGGGCCCCGCTTCGGGTGGGTCTGGCCCACCTGGGCGCGCAAGATCCCCACGCTCGAGCCCTGGCACTACGAGTTCATCGGCACCGTGGCCTTCCCGATCGCCGGAGACACCGGCTCAATCACCACCCCGACCATCCCGGGCCGACCGGCCCCCATCACCCCGGAGGACGACATGTACACCGACAACGACCGGTCCCGCGACGAGGAGGCACTGCGCCTGCTGCGCCTCATCGTGCTCGCCCCCAGCGGGCACGCATCGCCCGCCACCCAGGCCGAGGCCATCTACGTCCAGACCGTGCGCGGCGACACCGAGAACAGCGCCGAGGCCCGCCGTCAGAACGCCGTCCTGCTCGGCGCGATCGCCCCCGCCGGCCCCGAGCAGAGCATCGCCCAGCAGCTCGACGCAGGTGCCCGATGAGCGCCCCGTCGCCGATCTCCGACCGCGCGGTGTCCTACCTGCGCACCGTCGTGCCCGTCCTGTGGGGCTCGGCGGTCGCGTGGCTCCTCACGGTCGTGGTCCTGCCCGCCGAGGTCACCGACCTCCTGACCTCCGACCTCGCGGTCACCGCGGTGACCGCGCTCGTGGTCGGCGCCTGGTACATCGCCTGGCGCTGGGCCGAGCCGCACATCCCGGACTGGCTCACCCGCCTGGCCCTCGGATCCGCCCAGACACCGATCTACGCCCGCCACGCCAAGATCGGCACCCTCGAGTACATGCCCCCGACGTCGGGCACCCCGCCCCCACTGGGGCGCAACGACCACGTCGCCATCGAAGCCACCGGCCAGGGCGGCACGGTCCTCTACGTCGAGCAGCGCGCCGACGGCTGGCACTACGGCGTCCAGCTCGACGGCTCCAACCTCGTCACGATGTACCGCCCGATCGACCTCGCCTGACCTGAGCATGACGAAGTCCCGCCCTCCTTCAGGAGGGCGGGGCCATTCGTCGCTAACGACTCTTGGATTGGATGCAAGACGGCCCAGCCCTACCTCGTCGGCCGGGTCTCCAGCGCGTCAGACGGGAACGTCAGGTCTCCTCGCTGCATCGTCGGCATCAGGAGTGGCGAGCCAAAGACTCGTAGGCTCAGGTCAGCGATCGCCTGTCGGGCATATGGGACCATCGCAAAGAGTCCCACATGGTTCGCGTACTCAACCAGCAGCGCGTTGCTCAGCGCAGACTGTTCGATCCCATCCGCCTCGTAGTCCGCTTGGGTCTCAACGTGGAGCACACCAAACGGACCCTCGATATCCACTCGAAGGCGCAACCCGAACCGCGGCTCTGAGGGGTGGATGGCCACGTTGAGCGTGTACTCCGGATCGACGTCGAACGCATCTGACTCCGGTGCCTCCGCAGGCAGATCGGACGCCGTAGCCGAGAGTTCCGAATAGCCGATACTGAGCAGACTGACCCGTGGAACGAAGGCAACGAGTGATTCGCTTGGCCCCAAGAAGTCAGACACCGGCGTAGGAGCCAACCTGGAGTCGCCCACGCCCAACTCGCGTCGGTGCCTTCGCACGCGAAAAACGAACGGGGCCCATGCGGCCTGACACGATGGCCTCAATATCAACCGAGGCAGGAGCGGAGTCCACACAGTCGTCGACGACGCGCTCGTCCAACTTCGCCCCGACAGCGAGGGCGTACCGCCGCACCGTCGACAGTGTCGGGTTCGCGTCGTAGCGCTCGAAACCTGCAACTGTGGGCTGGCTCACGCCCATGCGCTCCGCGACCTCAGCCTGCGTCAGACGGTGCTTCTTGCGGAGCTTGACCAGTTCGCTGAGTAGCACTTCATGGCTCTCGATCAGAGAGTCAGCACGACGCTCGATCGCGATCAGTTCTTCCTCGGTCATAGGAGGAAACCTATATGCCCCGGGGTGCGATAGCAAGCGTCTACGGCAGCGGCAAGCCCCAGCGCGTCGCCCACCCGTCCCGAAAGATGCCTTCGGCGATGGCGATCTGCTCGTCCTGCGCATCGTGTGTTCGCTTCGGATCGTCCGGGTAGTAGTCCTTCTCATGGGCGTGGAGAGCCACGGCCGCCACCGAGATCGCCAGAGGCTCTGCGTGATACAGCCGCACGCCAACCACCTTGAACCGCAACTCGCCATCCTCGCCCGCTTCGACAACATTGATGTCTGTCCATCGGATCTCGAAGAGGTCGGCCTGGCCATCCCCCACCGGCTTGACATGAGCCAGCGGCTTCAACCCCCCAGCGGCGGCTAGCTCGAGACGACGCCTGATGGACCTTCGGACGTACACCTTGTTGTGCGGACTCCACCGTCGGGATGGACGTTCCAGGGAGGCAAACACGGCGTCGGTTGCGCGATCAAGATGCAGTTCCGGGTCAGAGCAGTCATGCCAGTAGTAGTCCACAGGGACGCCCAAACTACAGTTCGAAGTGCGCCCAGGATCCGACATGGCGGCCAGTCTAGCCCCAGGACACCGCGAGCAAACTCGAACACATGTTCGATACGCTGGCATGGTGAGCAGACCGACCGGCAACACCCCGTTCCCAAAACGGGCGCGCACCCTGAGCCCGAAGCAGTACGGGTTCGAGGTCACGACCGCGGAGACGCCGATGCCGGTCCGGGCGTGGATCGTGACGATGCAGGGTGACGAGTTCGAGATCGACGCCGAGGCGATCGCCTGGACCAAGCGCGGCGTGCACATCAGCTACATGGACCGCTTCGGCCACCCCGACACGGCCTGGGTCTGGGCCGGCGCCGTCGTCAGGCGGTAGGAGCCGAGTCCTCGGGGCGGTCCAGGCGCTCAGCGCGTCGCCTCCGGCGTCTCTCGACGACGGCCATGACGACCGACACGACTCCAAGCGTTGCCATCACCCCGCCGAGCACACGACCGCTCGTCGACTCGGCCGTCACCAAGAGCGCGACACCAACGATGGCGAAGGCTCCGTAGACGACGATGCGGACCTTCTCCACGCTCATCCTCCTGCCGCCTGCTTCTTCGGGGTCGAGGACTGGGCGATGCGGCACATCCGGCAGCGGCGCCTGGTCCCGGCGTCGGACGGGAAGCGGTAGATGTTCTCCGGCGTGTACTCGTGCCCGGCCGGGCAGTGCGTCTTGGCGGTCTGCCAGTCCCCGCCGGACGACCGCTCGGTGCGGCCGGTCCGCATCCGCCGCTTGTAGTGCATCTGGCACACATCCTGCAGGCCAGCGCTCGTCCGCTCGCAGCCCTCGACGCTGCACGGCATACGCTCGCGCGGCGTGCGTAACGGGGCGGTCTGCTCGAACCGCTCGAGCACGAGCCGTGCACGCTTGTCGTCGAGGATCCACGGGCCCCACTCCGGCCGCTCCCATCCCTGCGCGTCGATCCACGCCCACACACTCTTCCGCGACACCCCGGCCTCGCGCGCGAGCTCACGGATCGTCCACTCCCCTGCCATGCCGGGAGCCTAGCGGGCCGGCGGCCGGTACACCCTGCAGGCCCTGGCGAGATGGGCGAGCTCACCACCAAGGACGTCGCGGCCGAGTTGCGAGCATCGACTGAGACCGTCCGGAACCTCATCGCATCTGGCGACCTCAGGGTGTACAGGCTCCGCGGCGAGCGCGGACCATGGCGCATCACGCCCCAGGTACTCGAGGCCTACCGCGAGCATCAAGCTCGACGAGCCGCAGACCCGTGGGTGCGCACACGGCCGCGCAGGCGAACTTGAGCGTTGGCCACACCACTGGCTACACCTGGACCGCATATTCGTTGCAATGCAAGGGCATTGTGGGATTACAACTGGAAGCGAAGTACTTCAGCGTGTGATCCCCACGTGAGTCACGAGCATGGTGCTGGGCGGGGAGCTGTGCCAGACTGAACCGGACAGAGTTGTCCGGTTGGAGGAGGCTAACGGTGCGCAGTTTCGATCACACCTACGACGTCGTCGTCGTCGGCACAGGAGGTGCGGGGCTCACGACCGCGCTGGGCGCCGTCGATGAAGGGCTCAGCGTCCTGCTGCTGGAGAGCACCGACAGGTGGGGCGGCAACACCGCGATGTCGGGCGGCGGCATGTGGCTTCCGAACAACCCGCTCATGCAGCGCGCCAGTGCCGGCGATTCGCGCGAGGAGGCGCTCGAGTACATGGAGGCCACGATCGGCGACGTCGGTCGTGCCACGGCGCGCGAGCGCAAGGAGGCGTACGTCGACGGCGTCGACGACTTCGTCCTCACGGCCGAGAAGCACGGCGTCGTCTTCGCCCGCGCCACCGACTACCCGGACTACTACCCAGAGCTGCCGGGCGGCAAGATCGGCCGGGCGATCGAGCCCAAGCCGTTCGACGTACGGAAGATCGGCGACCTGGCGAAGTCGCTGCGCATCCTCATGCCGTTGCCGATGATGACAGACGACGTGTGGCAGATCGTGCGCGCCTGGTCGACCCTCGACGGCTTCGGGCGTGGCGCTCGAGTCGTCTTCCGGGTGCTCGGGGGCGTCGTCACCGGCAAGAAGCTCACCGGCATCGGCGCGGGCCTCACGGCACGGCTCGGGCATGCCGTGCTCGTCGGGGGCAAGGCGCCCCTGTGGCTGGAGTCACCTCTGGAGGAGCTGATCCTCGAGGGCGACCGCGTCGTCGGCGTCCAGGTCCGCAAGGACGGCAGGGCGGTGACGATCGGCGCGAACCGCGGGGTCATGCTCGCGGCCGGGGGCTTCGACCAGAACAAGGCCAAGCGCCTGGAGCTCCAGGGCATCGAGGGCTCACCGTCGGGCAGCCCAGGTGCCCTCGGCGTTCCGATCGACCTCGCGCAACAGGCCGGTGCCGCCGTCGAGCTGATGGAGGACGCCTGGTGGGGTGCGTCGATCGCAGGCCCGGAGGGATCCGGTCCGTCCTTCCTGGTCGGTGAGCGGTCGCTGCCCTACTCGCTCATCGTCGACGCCCGAGGAGCCCGGTTCGCCAACGAGGCCGAGTCCTACGTAGATCTCGGCCATCACATGCTCGAGCACGACAAGGAGGGCGACTACTGGTTCATCCTCGACGCCCGCCACCGCCACCGCTACCTGCGCTCCTTCGCGCTGGACCCGAGGCTCACCAAGGCGATGAGGTCCGAGGGAATCGAGGTGAAGGCGGACACCCTCGAGGAGCTCGCCGAGAAGCT
>NZ_JBHXBO010000004.1:0-46247 GCF_042726775.1 Oerskovia sp. NPDC060287 | reverse complement strand
CCCCGGTTTTTCTGTGGGGTTGGCCTCCCCCCGGCGGGCTTCTTTGTTATCTCTCCCCCTCTCCCCAAGATCCAGGGGCATCTACTCACTTCTCGGTTGCGCCGATCGTCACCACTGCGCGTTGGCCGCGAGCTCCAGCGCCACGTCCTGCCACCACGCCCCGGCGGCGGGGCCGCCGTTGCAGGCACCGTCGCTCTCGCCCGGCAGCTTGACCCACAGGAGCGCGGCCAGGTGGGTGCTGTCGTCGACGAGCCGTGGTCGCTCGCCGAGGGCACGGCCGCGGGGGTTGCACCACTCGCCGTTCGACCCGTTGCCGTTGCGCGACGTGTCGATCACGAACGGCTTGCCACCGACCACCGCCGACACCTGCTCGCCGTAGGCGCGCGACTCGGCCGTGGTCCGGTAGTTCGAGGTATTGAGCGCGAACCCCTCGGCATGATCGAAGCCGACCTGCTGGAGCCGGGAAGCCACCTCGCCGGCACTCAACCAGGCTGAGTGCCCGGCATCGATGTAGACGTGCGCGCCGGCCTCGCTGAGCACCTGCGCCGCATAGCGCAGGTATCCGACCCTGTCTCCCTGCCCGGAGCAGTCGCCGAGCTGGGCGAGGGCGTCGGGCTCGAGGACCACCCAGGGCTCGCCCTGGATCCCCGCCGCGACGGTGTCGATCCAGCGCGCGTACTCGCTCGTGCCCACACCCCCTGCGGAGTGGTTGCCGCAGTCGCGTCCGGGGATCGCGTAGACCGTCAGCAGGGGCGTGCGGCCCGCAGCCACGGCGCGACCCGTGTAGTCCGCGACCTCGTCGCGGGCGTGCGCGGCGTCGTCCCAGTTCCCCACCCAGTACGACTGAGGGGTCAGGGCGATCTTCTCCAGCAGGGTCCGCGTGGTGCCGGAGGACGTGCTCCAGGCGGTGTACGCCTGGGTCGTGGTGTCGACGTAGAGGGCGGACGGCGTCGACGGCCCGGACGTGGGCTCATCGGTCGGCGTCGGCGTCGGCGTCGGCGTCGGGGTGGGCGTGGGCTCCTGCGTCGGTTCCGTCGTCGGCGTGACCTTCCCCGTGCACACCGTGCCGCCGAGCGAGAACGACACCGGGACCGAGTTGGCGCCCTGCCATGACCCGATGAAGCCGAACGACGCGCTCGCCCCGGTCGCGAGCGACCCGTTGTGGGCCACGTTGCGGACCACGACCGAGCTGCCGGCCTGCTGCGCGGTGCCGTTCCACGCCTGGGACACCTGTTGGCCGTCGGCGAAGGTCCAGGCCAGCTCCCAGGAGCTGACGGGCGAGCCGAGGTTGGTGACGTCGACGGTTCCCTGGAACCCGCCGGTCCAATGGCTCGAGACGGCGTAGTCGACGCGGCACCCGTTCGTGGGCGCGGCCTGCGCGGCCGTGACCGCGCCTGCGGCAGCCACGACCAGTCCGACGGCGACCGCGGAGGCGGTCAGTGCTGTGCGCGTTCTGGGGTCTGGCATGGTCCACCGTTCCTCGCCGTGCGGGACGGTCGGCCTCGTCGCCGTCCGCCGTCCGGACGCGCTGCCGGGGGCGGCGTCGGACGGCTCGAGGGTAGGTCCGGGGTCCGGGCCCCGGGCAGGGGGTGAATCGTTTAGGTCAGCCCTGCTCGCGCCGTCCCGCGCCCGCCCAGAACGAGGTTGCGGCCGCTATCCGACGGACAACGACCGCAACCTCGTTCTCGGCAGCCCGAGCGAACCCGGACTCAGTCCAGGTACTCGCCCACGAGCTGCTCCGCGATACCCGTGTACGTGCCCGGGGTGAGGTCCGTGAGGCGGCGCGTGACGTCGTCGGGCAGGCCGAGGCCCTGGACGAACTCCCGCATCTCCTCGCCCGTCAGGCGGTGCCCCCGCGTGAGGTCCTTGAGGCGCTCGTACGGGTTCTCCATGCCGGGGACGCCCGCGACCGAGGCCGCGCGCATGGCCGACTGGATGGGCTCGCCGAGCACCTCCCAGTTGGCGTCGAGGTCCGCAGCGAGCAGGTCTGCGTTGACCGCGAGGGCGCGCAGGCCGCGCGAGACGTTGTCCACCGCGAGCAGCGAGTGGCCGAACGCCGGGCCGATGTTGCGCTGCGTCGTCGAGTCCGTGAGGTCGCGCTGCAGGCGCGAGGTCACGAGCGTCGAGGCGAGCGTGTCGAGCAGCGCGCAGGAGATCTCGAGGTTCGCCTCGGCGTTCTCGAAGCGGATCGGGTTGACCTTGTGCGGCATGGTCGAGGACCCCGTCGCGCCTGGCACCGGGATCTGCTTGAAGAAGCCGAGCGAGATGTACGTCCACACGTCGGTGCTGAGGTTGTGGAGGATGCGGTTGAAGCGGGCCATGTCGCTGTAGAGCTCGGCCTGCCAGTCGTGCGACTCGATCTGCGTCGTCAGCGGGTTCCACGTGAGGCCGAGGCTCTCCACGAAGGACTTCGAGACGGCCGGCCAGTCGACGCCCGGGACGGCGACCGTGTGCGCGCCGTAGGTGCCCGTCGCGCCGTTGAGCTTGCCGAGGTACTCGGCGCCCTCGATGCGGCGCAGCTGGCGGCGCAGGCGGTGCGCGAGCACCGCCAGCTCCTTGCCCAGCGTCGACGGCGTCGCGGGCTGGCCGTGCGTGCGGCTCAGCAGCGGGACGGCCGCGTGCTCGCGCGCCATGTCCGCGAGCTGGTCCGCGAGGGCCGTCGCGGCGGGCAGCCACACGTCGCGCACGGCGCCCTGCACCATGAGCGCGTACGACAGGTTGTTGATGTCCTCGCTCGTGCACGCGAAGTGCACGAGCTCGCCCGCGGACGGCAGGACCGTGCCCTCGCCCAGGACGCTCGGGGCGGCCTCGAGGCGACGCTTGATGTAGTACTCGATCGCCTTGACGTCGTGGACCGTGACGCGCTCGATCTCGCCCAGCTCGGCGATGCCCGCGGCGTCGAAGTCCGTGACGATCGCGCGCAGGTACGCCTTCTCGGCGTCGCTCAGCGTGGGCGCGCCCGGGACCACGGGGCCCTCGGTGAGGGCGATGAGCCACTCGACCTCGACGTGGAGGCGCTCGCGGTTGAGCGCGGCCTCGCTCAGGTGGTCGACCAGGGGCGCGACGGCGCCGCGGTAGCGCCCGTCGAGCGGGCCCAGGGCGATGGGCGGGGTGATGTCGGCGAGCGTGGCGCGCTGGGAGGTGGTCACAGGCGCGGCGGAGTCGGCGGAGTCCGTAGGCATGGCGCCATTCTCCCACGCGTGCCCGACGGCGGAGCGGGCGTCTCGTCGTCAGCTTGGGCACGGGCGGGGCACTGCTGAGCGCGTGCACCCGGGCCGTGCACAGGCCCGCTGGTGACGTCCTTTCCCACAGCCGGGCCGGAGGGGCGGGCGGACTCCCGGCCCGCGTCCTTACGGTCGTCGCATGTCGACCTTCTCCGCCCTCCCGGGAGCCACCCCCGCCTGGTCTCCCGCGCTCGACGTGGTCGATCCACGACCCGAGCTGCAGCAGGCTGCCGCTCAGGCGGCCGCAGCGATCCCCCTCGTGGACCAGAGCACCACGATCGCCTGGCGAGGCGAGGCGTCCGAGGGCTACCGCGCCCTCGTCGAGGAGGCCGTCCGCGAGCTGCACCGCGTGGACCGGGTCGCGGACGGAGCCGTGGGTGCGGCCACGAGGTACGTCCGGACCGTCGAGGCCGCGAACGCCGAGGCGAGCCTGCGATGAGCGGGACGTCCGACCCCACCGCGGGGATCGTGGTCTCAGGGGGCGTCACGTTCGTGGAGACCGCGGACCTGGTGGCGGCCGCGCTCGTGGTCGGAGTGGCCGCGCAGCGCGTCGAGGCCGCGCTCGTCGGAGCACGGCGGGCGCAAGGCCTGGTCAGCGGGCTGCTCTCCGGGCCCTCGTCGTCGGTGCGCTGGGTCGACGGCACGGCCGCGTGCTACGCCGGGCAGTCCCTGCTCCGTGGCATGCCGGGCTCGTGGGCGCCGGTCCCGGTCGAGGTCCTCGCGGCCCGCGCGGCGCTGCTCGACGAGATCGTGGCTCTGACCGAGGCGCTGGTCTCGGTCGAGGGGATGCTCCAAGGCCTCGTCGACCGGCTCAGGAACGCCGCCGGGATCTACGAGGAGGGTGAGTCGGGTACTGAGGCGTTGCTGTCGTGGCTCGCGAGGGTGCCGGTGGCGGGGGTCGGGGTCTTCGTCGGCATGGGGATCGTGAGCGTCAGGAACGGGTTGGCGACAGGTCAGGGCTTCCAGCCGGCGCGTCTCCTCACGGGTTCGGGCGCCTACCACGACGAGATCGTCCAGGGGGCGAGCGTGGGCATCGGCCTCCTGGTTCCCGGAGCGGCCCTGACGGGGCAGTCGAGCGTGGGCCGGGCCGCGGGGGCGCTGCGCGGGGTGTCGCAGCCGTACCGGGGGTTGTTCGCCCCGGACGTCACGACGACCGAGCTCACGGGGGACGCCCTGCCCGTGGGGTTCGCCAAGCCGGTGGCGCACAGCGCCGAGGCGCTGCTGTCGGGGATCGACGTGGTCTACGGCAAGGGCAACGACCTGCCCGACTCGGTCGTGTCGGTCGAGAGGTACGTCGGAGCGGACGACCGCGCGACATGGGTCGTGACCGTACCGGGCACGCAGCTGGGGAGCTCGACGACGCCGTTCAGCATGACCTCCAACTTCGACCTGGTGCAGGGCGCCGACGCCGACAGCACGGCGTTCGTCCTCGAGGCCATGCGGCAGGCCGAGATCCCTGCGGGCGAGGAGGTCCTGATCGTGGGGCACTCGCAAGGAGGCATGGTCGCGATGGCCGTCGCGACCGCGGTGACGGGCACCGCCGCCGGGACGGGAGCAGCCGCGGCGACGGGTGGCGCGAGCGGCCCCCGCTACGACGTCCGGCACGTCCTGACCGCCGGCGCCCCCGTGGGAGGTGCGACCCTGCCCGCCGGGGTGCGGGGCACGCACGTCGAGATCGAGCAGGAGGGCGTGTCCCAGCTCGACGGCACCGACAACCCCGTCGGCCGGGACCGTGTCACCGTCCGGGCGGACCTGGAGGCGCAGGGGGCTCCCGGCACCGGGGGGAAGGTGCCGCACGGTGTGCCGTTCCACGTCGAGGTCCTCGGGCGGGCGCGCGAGGTCGGCCAGCCCGGGCTCGCCGACAACCTCGCCGCGATCGACGCGGCCGTGTCGGGGGAGCGTGTCGAGGCGCGCTACTTCCGCGGGACGCTCGAGCTCGATCCCGCTGCTGCGGCGCGCGCCCTGACCCCGCCCGGGGTGGCCGGGTTCGTGGAGGGGCTCGAGAGGTCGCGCAGTGGTTGAGGGACGTCCACGGCGGTCCGCCGTGGACGGTTCAACGAGCCAGCTCGACGCGGGAGACGAAGCGTCTCTGCCCCGGGGTCTCGACCGCCCGCTCGCGGTAGTGGGCGCGCACCCAGGCGACGGCGTCGTCGGCCGGGATCCCGGCGAGCCGGGCGAGGATCGCCATCGCGGTGCCGGTGCGGCCCGTGCCGCCGTCGCACGCGATCTCCACCCGCGACGAGGCCGAGCGTTCGAACGCGTCCCGGAGCGCTGCGACCGCGTCCGACGACGAGCGGGGGAGGCGGAAGTCCGGCCAGCTGATCCACCGCGACTCCCACGCGACCTCGACGTGCGGCCGCGCAGTGAGATAGAGCCCGAGCTCCGGGGCCTCGGTCAGGTCAGGCGGCCCGGCGTGCAGGCCACGACCGCGAACACGTCGTCCACCCGGCAGGACGACGAGTCCTGCCGTGGTGTCGCTCCACAGGCTCATGGGTGTCCATCTCCACGGTCGGTACCGGGCAGCGCCGGGGCCGGGGCCGGGTGCGGGGACGGGGCACGGCCCGCGCCCGCCCCTGGACCCGGCGGTCGGTCAGACCCGCGCCTTGGGTGCGACCACCGCGGAGATCGCGAAGTTCAGGACGCCGATGATCAGCGCGGCGAGGAGCGCCCACCAGAACCCGCCGTCGATGCGGATGCCCCAGTCCGTCTGCTCGGTGATCCACGCCGTGAGCATCAGCATGAGGGCGTTCACGACGAGCGTGAACAGGCCCAGCGTGAGGATGTAGAGCGGGATCGAGATGATCTGGACGATCGGCTTGATGATCGCGTTGACCAGCGAGTAGATGAGGGCCACGGCGAGGACGATCACGATCTGGCCGCCGACGGTGTCGGAGCCGACGATCTCGAAGTGGCTGCTCATGAACAGGCTCGTGAGCCAGATCGCGATGCCGGTGACGATGACGCGGATGACGAAGCTCATGCGTGTCATCCTGCCACCGCCCGCTGTGAGAGGTCTCCCGTACACGCGGTCGCGCCGATCCGGCCCCCGCGGCCGGCCACGCCTCGCGCCGTACCCCGGCCCGCCGCGCCCGGCCCGCGAGGTGAGCGACGCCGTCGGGCTGCGGGACGGGGTGGCATCCTGGTGGGCGTGACCAGCCCCACGCCCTCCGTGCCCACGTCCGCAGCAGCGTCAGCGTCCCAGGCCCTCCGCGTGCCCCTCCGTGCCGCGGTCGCCGCCCTGCCGGCCTACGTGCCGGGCGCGCGCCTCGCGCCCGGGTCGAGCGCGTTCAAGCTGTCGTCCAACGAGAACCCGTACCCGCCGCCCGCCGCGGTCGTCGCGGCGATCGTCGACGCGGCCGCGGACACCAACCGGTACCCCGACATGTACGCGACCGACCTGACCGAGGCGCTCGCCACGGACCTGGGGGTGGACGCGGCGCAGGTCGTCGTGGGCAACGGCTCGGTGGCCGTCCTCGCGCACATCCTGTCGGCCGTCGTGGACGCGGGCGACGAGGTCGTCTACCCGTGGCGCTCGTTCGAGGCGTACCCGATCGCGGTCGCGGTCGCGGGCGGCACCTCGGTGCGCGTGCCCGTGACGCAGGACGGTCGCCTCGACCTGCCCGCGATGGCCGCGGCGATCAGCGACCGCACGCGCGTGGTCCTGGTCTGCACGCCCAACAACCCGACGGGCCCGGTGGTGCACGCCGACGAGCTCGCGACGTTCCTCGCGTCCGTGCCGGGCGACGTCCTGGTCGTCCTCGACGAGGCCTACCTCGAGTTCGTGCGCGACCCGCAGGCTCCCGACGGCCTCGCGGTCCTCGCCGCGCACCCCAACGTGGTGCTGCTGCGCACGCTGTCCAAGGCGTACGGCCTGGCGGGGCTGCGCGTGGGCTACGCGGTCGCCGAGCCCGCGCTCGCGGTGGGCATCCGCGCGGTCTCGACGCCCTTCGGTGTCTCGCACGTCGCGCAGCGCGCGGCGCTCGCGGCGCTGTCGGTCAAGGACGAGCTGCTCGAGCGCGTCGAGCACCTGGTCTCGCGGCGCGAGCGTCTGGTCGAGGGGCTGCGCGACCAGGGGTGGGACCTGCCGGAGACGCAGGCGAACTTCGTGTGGTTCCCGCTCGGCGGCCCGACGGCGGAGCTCGCCGTGGGCGCGTCGGCTGCCGGTCTGCTGGTGCGCCCGTTCGCGGGCGAGGGCATCCGGGTGAGCGTGGGCGAGGAGGAGGCGACCGCGGCGTTCCTGCGGGTCGCGGCAGGCTGGCGGTAGCCGGTACCTGTTGCCGGAGGGGTCCACCGAGAGAAGACTCGCGTCATGGACACTCCCTCGGTCGACCAGATCCCGGACGAGTACAGCTGGCTCTTCGGCACTGCCGCCCTGATCATCTGGGCTGCCGTCGCGATCATCTTCCTGATCGCCTACATCCAGATCATCCGCAAGGCCGGCTACTCGGGGTGGTGGGTGCTCGTCGGGATCGTGCCGCTGCTGAACATCGTGATGTTCCTGGTGTTCGCGTTCTCGACGTGGCCCGTCACGCGAGAGCGTGACGCCCTGCGGGCGCAGGCCGGGTACTCCGGGACGTACCCGCCGGGCTGACCCCCACGTCTCGGTGGGCAGACCCCCGCATCGCTCGCGCGCCGCGCGCCCGGGGTGGGCCGGGCGGCGCCGGACCTGACGGAATGTGCCAACGATCCGGTCGTCCGTGCCCGGTGAGACCTGGAAGTGCCCCTCGGGCGTTTGGAGGGAACCTCCAAAGACGGGCGGGCCAGGTTTGTCCTCCAATGGCGGAGGAAGCTACGCACTCGTAGCCTACGCTTGCGTAAGCTACGGTAACGTAGGTTCGGTCGGAGACGACCGAGGACCGACCCCCCGAGCGACCCGGGCCCCCGCCTCCGGCCGCACCCAAGGAGAGCGTGTGAACCAGCAGAACACCGCCGTTGCAGCAGATCCCGAGGTCGGGTCCTCCGCTGACCCGCAGATCGACACCGGGGCAGGTCTCCCGGTCGACGCGGAGCTCCTGCAGCTCCTGACCCCGGCCGGCGAGCGGGTCGAGACCCCCGAGAACGCGGCCTACCGTGAGCGCGTCGCCCACCTGGACGCCGACGCCCTGCGCGGCCTGTACCGCGACATGGTCCTGACCCGGAGGTTCGACGACGAGTCCACGTCGCTCCAGCGCCAGGGCGAGCTCGGGCTCTTCCCGCAGTCGCTCGGCCAGGAGGCCGCGCAGATCGGCTCGGGCCGCGCGCTGTCGCCGCAGGACTACGTCTTCCCGTCCTACCGGGAGCACGGGGTCGCCCACACGCGCGGTCTCGACCTCGCCGACATCCTGCGCCAGTTCCGCGGCGTCGACCACGGCGGCTGGGACCCGGACGAGCACAACTTCCACCTGTACACGCTCGTGATCGGCTCGCACACGCTCCACGCGACGGGCTACGCCATGGGCGTGCAGCGTGACGGCCTGGTCGGCACGGGCGACCCGACCAAGGACACCGCGGTCGTCACCTACTTCGGTGACGGCGCGACGTCCCAGGGCGACGTGAGCGAGGCGCTGGTCTTCGCCGCGGTCAACAACGCGCCGCTCGTGCTGTTCTGCCAGAACAACCAGTGGGCCATCTCCGAGCCCACGACCAAGCAGTCTCGCGTGCCCATCTACCAGCGCGCGCACGGGTTCGGGGTCCCGAGCGTCCGCGTCGACGGCAACGACGTCCTCGCGTGCTACGCCGCGACGGCCGAAGCGATCGAGCGGGCCCACTCCGGTGGCGGCCCCACGTTCATCGAGGCCTACACGTACCGCATGGGCGCCCACACCACCTCGGACGACCCCACGCGCTACCGGACCTCCGAGCAGGAGGCGCTGTGGCGTCGTCGGGACCCCATCGACCGCCTGCGCCTCCTCCTCGAGGCCGAGGGCGCGTGGGACGAGCAGTGGGCCGCGGACCTCGCGGCCGAGGGCGACGCGCTCGGCGAGCGCCTGCGGACGTTCGTCCGCGGCCTGGGCCGCCCCTCGACCGAGTCCATGTTCGACCACGTCTACGCGACCGAGCACTCGGTCGTCACGGCCGAGCGCCAGTGGTTCGAGGAGTACGAGGCGTCCTTCACGGACGACGGCGCGTCCCGCACGCACGACCAGCACGGAGGAGCACGATGAGCGCGCCGACCACCACGGCAACCACCACGTCCCGCCTCACGCTGGGCAAGGCCATCAACGAGGGCCTGCGCGCGTCGCTCGCGAGCGACCCCAAGGTCCTGCTCATGGGCGAGGACATCGGCCCCCTCGGCGGAGTCTTCCGCGTGACCGACGGCCTCCAGGCGAGCTTCGGCGAGGACCGTGTGGTCGACACCCCGCTCGCCGAGTCGGGCATCGTCGGCACGGCGATCGGGCTCGCGCTGCGCGGCTACCGGCCCGTGTGCGAGATCCAGTTCGACGGGTTCATCTTCCCGGCCTACGACCAGATCACGACCCAGCTCGCCAAGATGCACTACCGCTCGCGCGGGCGCCTCCAGCTCCCCGTGGTCATCCGGGTGCCGTTCGGCGGCGGGATCGGCGCGGTCGAGCACCACAGCGAGAGCCCCGAGGCGCTGTTCGCGCACACCCCCGGGCTGCGCGTCGTGTCGCCGTCGACCCCGCAGGACGCCTACTCGATGATCCGCGAGGCCATCGCCTCGCCGGACCCCGTGCTGTTCTTCGAGCCCAAGGGCCGCTACTGGGACAAGGGCGACGTCGTGCTCGACGGCCCCGTGGGCGACTCGACGCTCAACTCGGCGGTCGTGGTGCGCGAGGGCACGGACCTGACGCTCGTCGCGTACGGCCCGACCGTCCCGACCGCGCTCAAGGTCGCCGCGGCAGCCGCTGCCGAGGGCACGAGCATCGAGGTCGTCGACCTGCGCAACATCTCGCCGCTCGACACCGCGACCGTCGTCGCGTCGGTCCGCAAGACCGGGCGCTGCGTCGTCGTGCACGAGGCTGCGACGTACCTCGGCTCAGGAGCCGAGATCGCCGCGCGCGTGACCGAGGAGTGCTTCTACTCGCTCCAGTCGCCCGTGCTGCGCGTAGGCGGTTTCCACACGCCGTACCCCGTCGCCAAGCTCGAGCACGAGTACCTGCCGAGCCTCGACCGGGTCCTCGACGCGGTCGACCGCGCCATGGCGTTCTAGGCCCGGTCCCGCCCGGCCCGTCGCACCACCCCCAGACCACAGCACCACGATCACCCGAGGAGCAGGCAGTGCCCACCTTCGAGCAGTTCAAGCTCCCTGACGCCGGCGAAGGACTCACCGAGGCGGAGATCGTGCAGTGGCACGTCGCCGTGGGTGACGAGGTCACGGTGAACCAGACGATCGTGGAGATCGAGACGGCCAAGTCGCTCGTCGAGCTCCCGTCGCCCTACACGGGCGTCGTCGCCGAGCTGCTCGTCGCCGAGGGGGACACGGTCGAGGTCGGCGTCCCGATCATCGTGGTCGACACCGACCCGTCGGGCGCCGCGTCGGCCGGTGCCCCGGCCGCGGAGCCTGCGGCAGGGGAGGCGTCGGGCAGCGGCGCGGTCCTGGTCGGCTACGGCGTCGCCGAGCAGGCGAGCGCGCGTCGCCCGCGCCGCGGGGCTGCCGCGGCCCTCTCCGGCCCGACGGCGGAGCCCGCCCCTCCCGTCGTCGCACCTGCCGCGCCCGTCGCGGTACCGGCGG
The DNA here is from genome assembly GCF_042726775.1 of Oerskovia sp. NPDC060287. Classification (NCBI taxonomy): domain Bacteria; kingdom Bacillati; phylum Actinomycetota; class Actinomycetes; order Micrococcales; family Cellulomonadaceae; genus Oerskovia; species Oerskovia sp. NPDC060287. The sequence continues at coordinate 35,351 of NZ_JBHXBO010000004.1, read as the reverse complement.
CCGCAGCGCCCGTGCGACCTGCGCCGTCGGGCCCCATCCGTGCCCTGGTCTCGGCCGCGACCGCCGGACGCACCGTCCTCGCCAAGCCCCCCGTGCGCAAGCTCGCCCGTGACCTGGGCGTCGAGCTCGCGTCGGTCCCCGCGACCGGTCCCGGCGGGATCATCACGCGCGAGGACGTGCTCGCCTACAGCGCGCGCTCCGAGCCGCGCACGCTCGCGACCTACGCGGGCGACGACTCGCCGTGGCTCAACGACGCCGGTACGGGGTCGTCGGTGACCCCCGACGGACGCCAGACGCGCGTGCCCGTGAAGTCGGTGCGCAAGCGCACGGCCGAGGCCATGGTCCAGAGCGCCTTCACGGCCCCGCACGTGACCGAGTTCCACACGGTCGACGTCACCAAGACCATGAAGCTCGTCGCGAAGCTCCGCGAGGACCGCGAGTTCAAGGACGTGCGCGTCACGCCCCTGCTCATCACGGCACGGGCCCTGCTGCTCGCGGTCCGCCGCCACCCGGACATCAACGCGAGCTGGGACGAGGCCGCGCAGGAGATCGTCTACAAGCACTACGTGAACCTGGGGATCGCGGCCGCCACGCCGCGCGGGCTCGTCGTGCCCAACATCAAGGACGCGCACCGCCTCGACCTCAAGGGGCTCGCGCAGGGCCTGTCCGACCTCACGGCCACCGCTCGCGCCGGGCGCACCACGCCCGCCGACATGTCCGACGGGACCATCACGATCACCAACGTGGGCGTGTTCGGGATCGACACCGGCACCCCGATCCTCAACCCGGGCGAGGCCGCGATCCTCGCGTTCGGCGCGATCCGCGAGCAGCCGTGGGTCCACAAGGGCAAGATCAAGAAGCGCTGGGTCACGCAGCTCGCGCTGAGCTTCGACCACCGCCTGGTCGACGGCGCGCTGGGCGCCTACGTCCTGAGCGACGTCGCGAAGATCCTCGAGGACCCGGCCCAGGCGCTCGTCTGGGGCTGACGGCGGACGCCGGTCATTCCGTGTCCTCGGGGGAGGGGTCGGGGATCTCGCCGGGCCGGTAGCCCGGGAGCCGGCTGGCGGGCAAGATCGCCGTGGCGCTGATCGCGGCGAGGACGAGCAGCCCGATGCGCAGGGTGTCCAGGCGCGCCTGCTCGTTGAGGGCGACGGCGGCGTCCACCTGGGCGGTGCTCGCGTCCGTGGCCGCGAGGACCTCGCGCAGGTCGTCGTTGCTGACGAAGTTGACCGAGTCGAGGTCGACCTGGGCGACGAGCGAGGGGGGCAGCTCGGGGTGCTCGACGACCGCGCGTCCCACCGAGATCCCGAGGATCGTCACGAGCATGGCACCGACGACGGCCGTGCCGACGGCCGAGGCGAGGTTCTGCGTGGTGCCGCGGATCGATCCGACGTCTCCCGCGAGGGTCTTGGGGACCGAGGTCACGAGGACGTTGAACACGAGCGTGACCAGCGCACCCTGCCCCACCCCGAACACGAACAGCCCCAGGATCGTCGGGAGGGTCTCCCAGTTGTTCGTGACCACGAGCGCGAGCCAGGCGAGCCCGACCGTCGTGAGGACGAAGCCGAAGACGCCGATGACCCGGGGGCTGAACCGTCCGTAGAACCGCACGACCAGGGTGGCGGTGACGAACACGGTGAGGTTGAAGGGCATCATCGCGAGCGCGGTGTCGAACGGGGTGCGGCCCTGCACGATCTGGATGTAGAGCGGCACGGTGAAGTTCAGGGCCGCCTCGAGCGCGACGACGATGAACATCGCGTACACCGCGGCGCGCTCGCTCGAGGCCCCCAAGACGCTGAGGTCGACGAGCGGGACCTTGCCGGCCGCGGCTCGCCGTCGTGTCCACCAGAAGAAGGTCTGCCCCAGGACGACGCCCACCACGACGAACAGCGGTGCGGGCGAGACCCCCAGGACCGAGAAGGGCGCCTCGGGCGTCGCGTAGAGCAGCCCCCAGGCGTTGAGGTTGTTGAAGCCCAACGTCAGGAGGACGATCGCGGCGCCGATGAGCACGGCAGCGACCAGGTCGATCCTGATCCCGGGGTCGCCGCGGTCCGAGCGCAGGCGGAAGCTGAACACGAAGACGGCCACCGCGAGCGCGAGCACGATCCCGAACACGGGCCGCCATCCCACGAGCGTGCCGAGCGCGCCGCCGATGAAGAAGGCGCTGACCCCGGAGATCGCGCGGGCCGAGCCGAGCGACCCGATCGCGGTCGCCTGCTGGGCGCCGTGGTAGTTCTCCGCGATGAGCGCGACGAGCGCCGGCACGATGATCGCGGCCGAGGCCCCGGCCACGGCCTGGCCCGCGATGGCCCAGCCGACCGTCGGGGAGAAGATCATCATCAGTGCCGAGGCGGCGAAGGTCGCGACCACGACGCGGAAGACCACGACCCACCCGATGCGCTGGCCGAGCTTGGCACCCGTCATGACGAGCGCCGCGACGGCGAGCCCGTAGACGACGATGGTCGAGCTCACGACCGTCGGAGGGACGCCGAACTCCTCGACCATCCCGCCCAACGAGACGGGCAGGGCCGCGACGTTGAAGGACATGAGGACCTGGGCGAGGAACAGCCCCACCATCGGGACCCACGACCGGCGTTCCTCGACGGTCGTTCCTGCGGCTGCATCGGTTCGGCTCATGCGGAGGGCTCCGTTCGTTCGGGCACGTGCACGGAAGACGCGAAGAGGTTCAGGCCCAAGGCCCGGGACAGGTAGGCCGTGGCTCGCTGCCCGCGGACGCTGTTCCCGGCGGGGTCCAGGAGCGGGGAGAAGGTGCCGATCGCGCCCTTGCCGGGCGCGACGGCGACGATCCCGCCCGAGACGCCCGACTTCGCGGGGAGCCCGATCTCGAAGAGCCACTCTCCCGAGCTCTCGTACATCCCGGTCGAGGCCAGGACGGCGAGGGTGTCGCGGCACACCTGCGCCGAGACCACGCGTTCGCCCGTGACCGGGTTGACGCCCCCGTCCGCGAGCGTCGCGCCCATGACCGCGAGATCGCGGGCGCTGACCCGCAGCGCGCACTGCCGCGTGTACACGTCGACCACCTCGAGGGGGTCGGTCCGGATCCGGCCGTAGCTCTCCAGCAGCCGGGCGATCGCCTTGTTGCGCATGTTCGTCTCGGCCTCCGAGCGGTACACGACCCCGTCGAGCTCGAGCTGGCGCCCGGCGAACCGTGACAGGCCCGTGCGGACGTTCTCCCACTGCTCCGCCGGCGTCGCACCGGGCATCAGGGCCGTCGTGGCGAGCGCCCCCGCGTTGACCATCGGGTTCCGGGGGTGCCCGTCGTTGAGCTCGACCGCCATGACCGAGTTGAACGCCAGGCCCGTGTTGTTCACCCCGACGCGCTCGAGCACCTCCTGGTGCCCGTACGCCTCGCACACCAGCGCGTACACGAACGCCTTGGAGATCGACTGGACCGAGAACTCGACGTCGGCGTCCCCGACGGCGTGCACCTCTCCACCCGACTCGGCCACGACGACGCCGAAGAGCCCCGGATCCACCTCGGCGAGCACGGGGATGTAGTCCGCCACCTGACCGCCGTCATGGGCACGACACCGCTCGTGAGCCGCGTGCACGAGCCGTTCGACCTGGTCCCACCCCGGCAGCGTCCCCGTCGCCACCTCCTGCTCGACACCGTCGACGTCCGTCGCCAGGTCCATCGCCTCGCCCCTCTCGAGTGCTGAGAACTGCCCGGGCCTCTGTCTTTCTACACCCTCGACGTCCCGAGCGGGGCGTGAGGAGACGACACGCGCCGAGAGCCCGCGCCCTGCCTGTCGGGGGTGGTGCCCGACCGAGGCGCGACATCGACCGGCCGCCGAGCCGACGGCCGTGCGCTCCGGACGCCGACGCGCCAAGATCGGTGCGTGGAAGCCTGGATCGTCGAGAACGAGCTGGTCCTGACGTTCGTCCTGAACTCGCTCATCGCGATCGGGACGCTCGCTGCCGTGGTGGCCTCATGACGTTCTCCGACGCGGCCGGTCGGTGCTGGGAGCGGGACGCGCACGGGGTGCTCGTGCGACGCGCCGACCTGGACGCGGTGCATCGTCGGGTGACGGGGCCGTGACCTGGACGCGCACGGCGGCCCGGTGAATACCTACCACCGGTTGCCCACCCCGTTCCTCGGCCTGAGACTGTCAGCACCCACCGAGGAAAGGGCGTGACATGACCAGCGAGACCCCTCTGTCCGGACGAGCGGCGGCGCCTCCGCGCAGGCGACTGGTCGCCTCGACGTCGGTGCTCGTGCTCGGTGCGGTGATGACCTTCGGGGCCGCGGCCCTGGGTCCGTTCGTCGCCCCTGCCGCGGCCGAGCAGCTGCCGACGTGCCCGGACGGTGACAGCGACGGGACCGTCGGGCCGCCGTTGTTCACGGACAACGCCGTCGCGGTCTACGTCGGCGGTGACTTCACCGCGAACGAGGACGCAGCCGAGTCGGAGGGCCTGCTGGTCGTCCACGGGAACGCGAGCTTCGAGCGGGACGGGATCTTCAACGTCGGCGTCGTGGGCGCAGGGTCCGGCTCGGTGCCCACGCCCGGCTCGACCATGCTGGCCGTGGGCGGTGACCTGACCATCGGTCCGACCTCGGCCGTGGACGTCGGCGCGGGGACCGCGGGAGGGGGCGCCGTGCACGTCGGCGGCACGATCGACGGTGACTCCCGGCTCCTGACGAACGGTGCGGGAGCCATCGAGAACATGGGGCAGGGCCCCGCGCTGTCCCCGTACGACCCGGACGTCTTCCCCCAGGAGATGATCGACGTCTCGGCCGAGATGGCCGCGTTCGCTGCGAACGGCACGGCGGCCCGCACGGGTGACACGGTGATCTTCACCGCGGGGGCCGACGACCCGGCCCACCCGGGGCTCCAGGTGTTCGAGGTCGACGCCGCGACGCTCGACGGCTCGAACGCTATCCAGTTCAACGGCATCCCCGGCGGCGACTCGATCGTGGTCAACGTGACCGGGGGGCCCGTGACCTTCTCGCCCCAGGACTTCACCGCGGACGGCGTGCGGGTCGACGCGTTCGGCTTCCCCGGGTTCGGGGCCTTCGCGTCGAGCCTGCTGTGGAACTTCACGGGCGACACGCAGGTGTCGATCGGCCAGAACGGTCAGTTCATGGGGTCGATCCTGGGCCCGGAGATCGACCTCACGGCGACGACCAGCACCAACGGCCGCATCCTCGTCGGTGGTGACCACACGATGGGCGGAGCGGGCACCGAGCACCACAACTACCCGTGGAACTACGCGTTCCCGTGCGAGGACGAGGTCCCGCCGATCCCGACCGAGGTCGGGTCGGTCAGCGTGACCAAGAGCGTGACCCCCGGGTCCGGGCTCACGGACCTCGTCTTCACGGGCTCTGCCCGCTGCAGCCTCCCCGGAGGTGCGATCTTCGTGACGCGCTGGGCCGTCAAGGCCGACGAGGTCACCGTCTTCGGCAACATCCCCCTGGGCGAGACGTGCGTGATCCTCGAGGACCTCAGCGGGGTGTACCAGGAGGTCGACGGTGAGCTGGTCCTGGTGGACGTCGGGGACCGGCGATGGGCCGAGCCGGTCTTCACGATCGACGGTGAGGCCACCAACGTCTTCACGATCACCGAGGACGGGCAGGAGATCACGATCGGCGTCGTCAATGCGTTGCTCGGCACGGTCGACGTGACCAAGGTCGTGTCCGGTCCCGCGGGCGGGTACGTGGGGGACCGGAGCTTCGACGTCGACTGGCAGTGCTCGGCCGGCGCCTACGTCGACGGAGTCGCAGTCGATCCCGCGGTGTCGTCGGGCACCGTGAGCGTCGCCGCCGGGGCGACGGCTCGCCCCACGGTGGACGGCAGCGAGGCCTGGTTCCCGGTCGGGAGCACGTGCACCTTCACCGAGGCGGCGCTCACGACCGAGCCCGGTGACTTCGCCGGCACCACGTACGAGTGGTCGGGGTCCACGGTCGACCCGAACCAGGTCGTGATCGGTACCGGGGAGAGCGGGATCGTCGGGGTGACCGTGACGAACACGTTCGTCAGCACGATCGGCGGCTTCTCGATCGCCAAGGCCCTGACGGGCGAGGGCGACGCGCAGGTGCCGGACGGCACGGTGTTCACGGTGCGCTACACCTACGAGGTGAACGGGACGACGGTCAGCCAGGACGTCCAGGTGCCCGCCGACGGGACGCTCGTCACCGGACCCCAGGACCTGCCCGTGGGCACGGTCGTCACGTTCGAGGAGATCTCGTTGCCGGGGATCGCGGGCATCACGTGGGGCACGCCCACGATCACGGTCGACGGCCGGGCGACCAACCGGCTCGTGGTGGCGGGGGGAGCCTCTGCCGAGGTGGTCGTCACGAACACGGCTGACGTGGTCCCGACCCCGACGCCCACCCCGACGGTCCCGACCACGCCCGGCGACGACCTCGCCTCGACGGGCGCCGACGTCGCGCTGCTCGCGGGCGTCTCGGTCCTGTTCGTCGCGATCGGCCTCACGATCGTCGCGGCCCGTCGCCGGCACCTCGCGGGTCGCGAGTAGGTCCGGCGTCGAGGCACCGTCCTTCCGTACCGGGCTCCACCGGGCGGAAGGACGGTACCTGCCCGTCCTGGGGCGGCTCGCTGCCGGATGCCCCTCCCGGGGCGCCGACGGCGCGAGGTGCTACCCGTGGCCGGTCGTCGCGTGCCAGCGGTCCTGCGTGTCGTACGGGAGCTCGTCGTCGTAGTACCAGCCCTCGGGCATGCGGGAGGGGTCGAACCACACGTGCCCGCCCCGGGTCCAGCGGCGGCGGTACGCGATGATCCGCTCGGGCGTGGTGTCCTCGACCCCGCTCTCGGCCCCGCAGCAGTCGCAGATCGCGTGCGTGGGTCCGTCGAGGGTCCAGCCAGGTTCCTCCAGGTCCCACGCGCACACGCGGCACAGCGTCGCGCGGTTCTCGACGTCGCCGGGGCCGTCGGCCCGAGCGAGCCGGACGAGTGCCGAGAGGGCGCGGAGGGGGTTGGCTGCTGCGAGTGCTGCGATTCTCTGACGCGGCATGCGCGGATCCTTCTGCTCGATCTCGACCGTCGGACGTCGGTCCGACGGCGGGCCGTCGTCGTCCGGGTCCTCGGAGAGCGCCCGCTCCAGGGGTGGACGACGCGTGGGCTGGCGTGAGTCTAGACCGCGAACATGTGGACCGGACAGGATGAAACGCCGGACTCCTGCTCGTGTCTCGAAGGCATGCGCCACCGACCCCCGCGACAGGTCGAGCACGAGGGTGGGGCTCCCTCTCACAGCCGCCGGGCAGGGGCTGTGCGCAAAGCCTTACGGCAGGGAAACGGTCGGCTCGCCCCCGGGAAACACACGTTTCCTACCGTCACGGGTACTGGTCGAGCACCGCTCGACGCTCCAGGTCACCGCTCCAGGAGGCGCCATGTCCGTCCCCGCAGGTCCCCCCTCGCAGGCCACGACCACGACCGACCACCCCGCCACCGACCACCCCGCGCCCGCGCTCGCGTCGGTCGCTGCGCCGTCGGGCACGGACGGACGGCCCGGCACCGCCGCAGACCCCGCGGCCCGGAGCGCCCCGCGCCGTCGCGGGCGCTGGATCGACGACTGGGACCCCGAGGACCCCACGTTCTGGCGCGACGGCGGACGCAAGGTCGCGACGCGCAACCTGGGGATCTCGGTCTTCGCCGAGTTCCTCGGGTTCGCGGTCTGGGCCCTGTGGTCGATCGTCGTCCCGCAGCTCGGCGCAGCCGGCTTCACCTTCACCGTGGACCAGCAGTTCTGGCTCATCGCCGTCCCCAGCCTCGTGGGCGCCACCCTGCGCATCCCGTACACCTTCGCGGTCCCGCTGTTCGGCGGTCGCAACTGGACCGTCGTGTCGGCGCTCCTGCTCCTGGTGCCCACGGTCGCGCTCGCCGTCGTCGTGCAGAACCCCGAGACGCCGTTCGGCGTGATGCTGCTCGTCGCGGCGCTCGCGGGGGTCGGCGGCGGAAACTTCGCGTCCTCCATGGCCAACATCTCGTTCTTCTACCCCGAGAAGGAGAAGGGCCGGGCGCTGGGCCTCAACGCCGCGGGCGGGAACCTCGGGACGGCCGCGGTCCAGCTCGCGGTGCCGCTCGTGATCGTCGCGGGCGCGGGCATCGCGCTCGAACGCGCGGGGCTCATGATGATCCCGTTCATCCTGCTGGCGGCGTTCCTCGCGTGGCGGTACATGGACAACCTGTCGCACGCCAAGGCCGACTTCCGCTCGTTCGCCGCAGCGACCCGCAACCGGCACACGTGGATCATCTCGTTCCTCTACATCGGGACGTTCGGCTCGTTCATCGGGTACTCGGGTGCGTTCCCGACGCTGCTCAAGAACCAGTTCCCCGAGGTCACGCTCTCGATCGCGTTCCTCGGCGCGCTCGTGGGCTCGGTGTCCAGGCCGCTCGGCGGGACGATCGCCGACAGGGTGGGCGGGGCCCGCGTGACGATCGCGGCGTTCGGCGTCATGGCCGTCGGGGCGTTCGGTGCGATCCAGGCGCTCGAGTCGCACAGCTTCGGGTTGTTCTTCGGGTCGTTCCTGCTGCTGTTCGTCGCGACGGGCGTCGGCAACGGCGCGACCTACCGGATGATCCCGGCGGTCTTCTCGGCCTCGGGCGAGCTCGCCGCCGAGGTTCTGCCCGACGACGAGCGCGCGGCCCACCGCACCCGGGTCCGCAAGGCGGCCGCGGGCTGCATCGGCATCGCGGGGGCCATCGGGGCGTTCGGCGGCTTCCTCATCCCGCGCGGCTTCGCGATCTCCAACGACCTCGCCGGGTCGCTCGTCCCGGCCCTGTGGATCTTCATCGGCGTCTACGCCGTCATGGCCGTGGTGACGTGGGCCGTGTACCAGCGTCGGGGTGCGCCCATGGCCGCGGCCGGGATCTGAGCATGGTCGTCCGTCCTGTCACGGTCCCCGGCGCCGGCCCGGCCGTCCTCGGCCCGCCCGGCGCCCGGGCGGGCGTCGTCCGCCCCGGGCGCGCGGCGCCGTCGGGCAGCGGTGCCGACACGCACTGCCCCTACTGCGCGCTGCAGTGCGGCATGTCGCTCACGCCTGCGCCCCCTGAGGTGCCCGACGCCGGAGCCTCGCCCCGCGTGGTCGTCGCACCGCGCGAGTTCCCCACCAACAAGGGCGGGCTGTGCCAGAAGGGCTGGACCAGCGCGAGCCTGCTCAGCGCGAGCGACCGGCTCACGGTGCCGCTCGTGCGGGACCGGGCGGTCGACGCGGCGGGGGCCGTGACGCGTGGCGAGCTGCGGCCCGCGACGTGGGACGAGGCGCTCGCGCGGGTCGTCCGCGGCATCACCGCGATCCAGGCGGAGTCGGGGCGCGACGCGGTAGCGGTCTTCGGAGGCGGGGGGCTCACGAACGAGAAGGCGTACGCGCTGGGCAAGCTCGCACGGACGGTCCTGCGGACCGCGAACATCGACTACAACGGGCGCTTCTGCATGGCCAGCGCCGCGGCCGGCGCCAACCGCGCGTTCGGCGCCGACCGCGGGCTCCCGTTCCCGCTCGCCGACCTCGCGGGGGCCGACGCGGTGCTGCTGCTCGGCTCGAACCTGGCCGAGACCATGCCGCCCTCGGTGCAGCACCTCGCGGGGGTGCGATCTCGCGGCGGGCTCGTGGTCGTGGACCCGCGGAGGTCGGCCACGGCCGCGCTCACGGGGGCGGGGGCGACCGGCGGTACGGCGGACGGGCCGCCTCAGGGACTCCACCTCCAGCCCGTCCCCGGGACCGACCTCGTGGTGTTGCTCGCGCTCCTGCACGTCGTGTGGGCCGAGGGCCTCGCCGACGAGGAGTACCTCGCCGCGCGCGTGTCCGGGGTCGACGACGTGCGCCGCGCGGTCGCGGCCTGGTGGCCCGAGCGCGCCGAGACCGTGTGCGGGATCTCGGCCGACGAGCTCCGCCGCGTCGCGCGGCTGCTCGCGGCGGCCTCGCCCTCCCGCGGCGGGCGCGGGGCGTACGTCCTGACGGGTCGCGGCGTCGAGCAGTCGACCCAGGGGACCGCGACCGTGACCGCAGCGATCGACCTGGCGCTCGCGCTCGGCCTGCCCGGCCGACCGGGTTCCGGGTACGGCGCGATCACGGGGCAGGGCAACGGGCAGGGCGGCCGGGAGCACGGCCAGAAGGCCGACCAGCTTCCCGGCTACCGCAAGATCGACGACCCTGCCGCGCGCGCCCACGTCGCCGCGGTGTGGGGCGTGGACCCCGCGTCCCTCCCCGGGCCGGGCAGGCCTGCGGTCGAGCTGCTGCGCTCGCTCGGGACGCCGGGCGGGCCGCGCGCGCTGCTCGTGCACGGCTCGAACGTGCTGGTCAGCGCGCCGAACGCGACGTACGTCGCCGAGCGTCTCGATGCCCTGGACCTGCTCGTGGTGTGCGACCTGGTGCCTTCCGAGACCGCGCTGCGTGCCGACGTCGTGCTGCCCGTGACGCAGTGGGCCGAGGAGGAGGGGACCATGACCTCGCTCGAGGGGCGCGTGATCCGCCGGCGCCGAGCCGTGAACCCGCCGGACGGCGTGCGGTCCGAGCTGTGGTTCTTCGCGGAGCTCGCGCGACGCCTGGGGTCGACCGTGTCCTTCCCGCTCGACCCCGCCGAGGTGTTCGACGAGCTCGCGCGGGCCTCGGCGGGCGGTGTCGCGGACTACTCGGGGCTCAGCCACGCGCGCCTCGACGCCGACGAGGCCGCGGGCGGGCCGGGGTTGTTCTGGCCCGTGCCTGCGGTGTCGTCTGCCGCGGCCGGGGGAGAGGCGCACCCCGGCACCCCGCGACTGTTCCTCGACCGCTTCCACACCCCCGACGGGCGCGCGCGCATGGTCGCGGTCGACCACGTGGGGCCGAGCGACGACGTCCGCCCCGACGCGCCCGTCTACCTCGTGACGGGCCGCGTCCTGCAGCACTACCAGTCGGGTGCGCAGACGCGACGCGTGGCCGAGCTCGACCGGATCGTGCCCGGACCGTTCGTCGAGATGCACCCGATCCTCGGCTTCCGCCTCGGCATCCAGGACGGTGACCCGGTGCGGCTCACGTCGGCCCGGGGCGAGGTCCGGGCGCCTGCGCGGTGGAGCGACAAGATCCGCCCCGACACGGTCTTCATGCCGTTCCACTGGAGCGGGGCCGGGAGCGTCAACCGGATCACGACCGACGCGACCGACCCGGTCTCCGGGATGCCCGAGTTCAAGGTCTGCGCGGTCGCCGTCGCGCCCGCACGCTCCCCGGAGGTGGTCGCATGACCGACGCCGCTGCTCGACCGCCGGTACCGGCGCAGCCCGCGGGCCCCTGTTCCGACGGCCCGCCCGTGGACGGCGCAGCCAGGCCGTTCCGCGTCGTCGTGGTGGGCGACGGGATGGTCGGGTCCCGGTTCGCGGCCGACCTCCTGGCGACGGCCGGCCCGGACACGGAGCACCGCGCCCGGCCCTTGCGCGTCACGGTGCTCGGCGACGAGGGGTACGAGCCGTACAACCGCGTCCTGCTGAGCGAGGTCGTCGCAGGGCGTGCCGACATCGGCGCGCTGACCCTGCCCTCGACGGGCGACGCGCGCGCCGAGGTCCACCGCGGCGCTCCGGCGATCGCGATCGACCGCGGCTCGCGCACGGTCCTCACGAGCGACGGTGCGTTCCCCTACGACGCCGTGGTGCTCGCGACCGGCTCGGCCGCCCGGGTCCCTGACGTGCCGGGGCTCGGGTCAGGTCCCGGAGGAGCCCTGCCCGCCGGGGTCCACGCGCTGCGCACGCTCGACGACGCACGCGAGATCGTCGCCGCGACCGCCAACGCGCGCCGCGCCGTCGTGATCGGTGCGGGTGTCCTGGGCCTCGAGGTCGCGTGCGGCCTGGCCCGCCGCGGGCTCGCGGTGACCGTGGTCCACGGTGGGGCGAGCCCCATGGACCGCCAGCTCGGCCCTGACGCGGGCCTCGCCGCCTCGCGCACGCTCGCCGGGCTCGGCATCACGGTGCGGACCGGGGCCCGCACGCGGGAGGTCGTGGTGAGCGGGATCGTCGGCCGGGGCGCGACCGTCACGGGGGTCGTCCTCGTGCCCGACGGCGGGCGCCCGCCCCGCGCGGCAGGTCCCGGAGGAGACGGGGGACCGGACCACGGGGCCACGGGGACGGGCCCGGCGCCGCGGGACCCGGCCGCGGGGGGACGCCCTGCCACGGACCCGAGCGGCCCGACCGACGAGGTCCCGGCCGACCTGCTGGTGCTGGCCTGCGGGACCGTGCCCGAGGCGACCCTCGCCCGGACCGCGGGCCTGACCGTGGACCGAGGGGTCGTCGTCGGGCACGGGCTGGCGAGCCCCGACGACCCCGACGTGTACGCGATCGGTGACTGCGCGCAGCCCCCCGAGGGCGGGACGGGGCTCATCGCGCAGGGGTGGGAGCAGTCGCGGCGGCTCGCGTCCCTGCTCGCGGAGAGGCTGGTGGACGCAGCGAGCCCCCTCGGCCACGCGGGCCCCGACGCGGCAGGTACGACGGGCGCTGCGGTCCCGCCCCCGCCCGAGGGCCGGGCGCACGTCCGCTTCACGGCGGCCGAGCGCCCGAGCATGGCCCTGCGCATCGCGCTCGACGTCGAGCGGGCCGCGTGGGGCCCGTCGGGTCGCGATCCTCGCGAGATGCGGCCCGCGGGGGTCCGAGGCGTTCCACGAGTCCCGTCGGCCGCATCTCGGGAGCGGCGGCCACGGGTGCCCGCGCCGACGGACCAGCCGTCGCCCCCCGCCGCGCCGACCGACGTCGTGCGTCTCAAGGCCGCGGGCCTCGACGTCGTGGCGATGGGGGTCTGCGGCGCGCGGCGCGCCCACGACCCGAGCCACCGCACGCTCCGGCTCACCGACCCCGACGCGGGACGCCACGTCGAGGTCGTCGTGGCGGGCGGCCTCCTGGTGGGCGCGACCGTGGTCGGCGCGCCGCAGATCGGCGCCGACCTCACGGCGACCTACACGCGCCGGATCCCCGTGCCCGCCGACCCGGCCCACCTCCTGCTGCAACCCGTCGCGCAGGCCGCCGCGCCGGCGTCGGACCCCACGCACATGCCCGACCGGACCACGGTGTGCAGCTGCAACGGCGTGAGCAAGGGGGACATCGTCGCGAGCTGGCGCGAAGGCGCTCGCAGCACGGCCGACATCGCGCGCGCGACACGGGCCACCACGGGGTGCGGCGGCTGCAAGGACGTCGTGTGCGGGCTCGCGGACTGGCTGCGCAAGGCCGACCCGGAGCAGCCCGGGACGGCGTCCGCGTCGTCCCGCGCGGACGAACCGGCTCCCGAGTCCGTGCCGGTCCACGGCTGAGCGGCTGCGGGTGCGGACGCGCGACCCCTCTCCTAGCCTCGGAGGAGTCCGGAGCCTCTGCGTCCGCACGGCTCCCCGGCCCGATCGATCCGGAGGTAGAGCGTGCGACGAGGTATCGCGGCGGCAAGCCTGGTGGTCCTGCTGGCGGCGGTCGCGGGGGCCGGTGCGACGTCGTCGTCCGCGGTCGTCGAACCGCAGGCGACCGCACGGCTGTCGCTCTTCAAGCGCATCGAGAACCTCGACAGCGGCGCGAGCGAAGGGCGCCGCGAGCTGTGGACCATGCATGCGCTCAACCTCGACACGGGCCAGGAGATCACGGGCGACGGGCTCAACGGGGTCCAGTCGCTCGAGGTCGTGCCCGGGCGCTACCAGATCTCCGAGAGCGGCGGGGTGGGTGGCTACCGCTTCCAGGACTGGACGTGCAGCGGCGCCGACGTCTCCGAGACGACCGACCCGACCCCCGTCATCACGGTGCCCGACGGCGGCCAGGTGACGTGCACGGTCGACAACGAGGCGATCGAGCCCACGCTGACGCTCGTCAAGGAGGTCGTGGGAGGGTCGGCGTCGCCGACCGACTGGACGCTGCAGGCGCAGGGTCCCACCAACCTCGTCGGACCGAGCGGGTCCGCCGAGGTCACGAACCGCAAGGTCCGCATCGGCGACTACACGCTCTCGGAGCAGGGCGGCCCCACGGGGTACACGCCGAGCGACTGGGACTGCGGTGACGCGGTCCTGGTGGGCAACCGGCTGACCGTGGGCCTCGACGAGAACATCACGTGCACGATCCGCAACACCTCGGCGGCCCCACAGCTCACGCTGCGCAAGGAGGTCGTCAACGATGGTGGCGGCCCGGCCGTCCCGGGCGACTTCACGCTCACGGGGACGGGACCCACGACGATCTCGGGCCCCTCGGGGTCGGTCGCGGTCACGGGGGCGGGCGTCTCGGCGGGGACCTACGCGCTGAGCGAGTCGAGCCGCCCGGGCTACACCCCCGGTGCGTGGACGTGCGACGGCGGGTCGCTGTCGGGTGCCGAGGTGACGCTCGACGCCGACGACATCGTGACCTGCACGGTCACCAACACGTGGACGGGCGGGTCGCTCACGCTGCTCAAGGAGGTCGCCGAGGGCGGCGCACCACCGCAGGCCTGGCAGCTCGTCGCGACCGACGACGCGGGGTTCGCGCACTCCGGGACCATGGGGCAGCCCGCGGTCACGGGGGCCGGGGTCCCGGCGGGCTCCTACACGCTGACCGAGCTCGGGCCCGACGCCTACGACCTGGTCGGCTGGACCTGCACGGGCGGCGAGCTGGTCGTGGACCCGTCGTCGGGCGGGCCGGGGGCGACCTACCGCGTGACGGTCGGGACGCACGCTGCCGTGGAGTGCACCGCGACCAACACCCTCGCGGGCTCGTCGCTGACGCTCGTCAAGGAGGTCGTGGGTCCGGACGGCGGTCCTGCAGCGGACCCGGCCGCGTGGACGCTCGCGGCCGACGGCGCCACACCCCTCGCGGGGGCCAGCGGCAGCCCCGCGGTGACGCACCAGGCCGTGACGCCGGGCGACTACACGCTCTCGGAGTCGGGCGGACCGCTCGGCTACGCCGCGGGCGACTGGGTCTGCGACGGCGCCACGGCCGCCGACGGGGTCGTCTCCGTCGGCTTGCGCGACGACGTGACCTGCACGATCACCAACACCTGGGACGGGGGGACGCTGACGCTCGTCAAGGAGGTCGCGGGCGGCGGCGCCCCGGCCTCGGCCTGGGACCTCACCGCGACGGGCACGGACGCGGGCCTGCCGACCCTGACCGGCCGGACAGGATCGACCGGCGTCACGGCGGTGCCCGTGCCGCCCGGCGACTACGACCTCACCGAGTCCGACGCGTTCCCGCTCGGCTACGAGCTCACGGACCTGACGTGCACGGGCTCGGCCGGGACCAGCGTCGAGGAACCCACGGTCACCGTGGGAGCGGGGGACGACGTGACCTGCACGTTCACGAACAGCCCGCTCGCGACGCAGCACCTCACGCTCATCAAGCTCGTGAACCACCAGGGCGGCGGCTTCGCTCCCGTCACCGCGTGGACGCTCGCCGCGACCGACGGAGCGGGCACGGACCTCTCGGGCCCGAGCGGCTCGCCCGGCGTCTCGTTCGTCGCCGTCCCGCCGGGCGACTACACGCTCTCGGAGTCGGGCGGCCCCGACGGGTACCGTGCGGGCGCGTGGGTGTGCCAGGGAGCGGACGTGACCCCCGGGGGCGTCGTCACGATCGAGGAGAACACCGACGTCGCGTGCGTCATCACGAACTCGGCGATCGCGCCACGGCTCACCCTGGTCAAGGACGTCGTCGGCGGGCCGTCGGACGTCGACGACTGGCGGCTGTTCGGTGCGGGGTCGCCCGGCCTGGTCACGGGCTTCTCCGGGAGCCCCGAGGTGACCGACGCCCCGGTGACGGCCGGGACGTGGCGGCTGTTCGAGGTCGGCAGCCCGCTCGGCTACTCGGCGCGGCCCTGGACCTGCGCCGACGCGGCCGGTGCGACGGTCCCCGTGACGGACGCCGGGCAGGTCACCCTCGCGCTCGCCCAGGACGTCACGTGCACGGTGCAGAACGTGTGGGAGGGCGGTCGCCTGACCCTGCTCAAGGAGGTCACCGGAGGTCCGGCCGCCGCCGACTCGTGGGAGCTGCGTGCGACCGGTCGCACGGGGACGGGCGCGGCTGGGGCTGTCATCTCGGGCCCGACGGGCTCTGTCGGGGTGACCTCGCAGCTCGTCCCGTCGGGCGAGTTCGAGCTGGCCGAGGGCACCGGACCCGCGGGCTACCGCACGGGGACGTGGACGTGCACCGAGGTCGGGGGAGACGAGATCCCGGTCGTCGACGGACACGTCGCGGTCGCCCAGGGCGAGGACGTGAGGTGCCTCCTGACCAACCACTGGACCTCGGGCACCCTCACGCTCGTCAAGGAGGTCGACGGCGGCTCGGCGCCCCCCGGCGCATGGACCCTCGCGGCCGAAGGGGTGGCCGGCAGCCCGACCGACGGCGTCTCGATCTCGGGTGCCGGCGGCGCCCCCCCCGTCACGGGCGCGACGGTCCTCGCTGGCGACTACGTGCTCGCGGAGTCCGGCGGGCCCAGCGGCTACGAGCAGACCGGGTGGGACTGCGGCGAGGCGACGCTCGTCGACGGGGTCGTGAGCGTCGCAGAGAGCGCCGACGTCACCTGCACCGTGACCAACACCGCGGTGCTCCCGCACCTGACCCTCGTGAAGGAGGTCGACAACACGGGCGGGGGCACCGCCGGCCCGGACGACTTCACGCTCCACGCGGACGGCCCCGAGGCGCTGGCCGGGGTGAGCGGCGGCGTCGAGGTCTCGCACGTGACGGTCGAGCCCGGTGGTTACGCGCTGACCGAGTCGGGCGGGCCCGAGGACTACGACGCGAGCGGCTGGACGTGCACGGGCGGCACCGTCACGGACGGGACGGTCGAGGTCTCGGCGGGCGGGGACGTCACGTGCACCGTGGTCAACACGTTCGTCCCCGCCGTCGGGCCCACGCCCACCCCGACCGACCCGCCGAGCCCCACGCCCGTGCCGACGGACGGGGGAGGGGGCGGCTCGGCCGACCCCGACGGTCCGCTCGCGAGCACGGGGGCCGAGGCAGCGGGCGCCGCGGCGCTCGCGGCGGCCCTCGCGCTGGCCGGGGCAGCCCTGGTCGTCGTGGCGCGCCGTCGACGCGGGGAGGGCTGAGCCGGAGGTCCACGGTCACTGCTGCGGGCCCCGGGGACCCGCAGCCCTGGCGGGTTCTCACGCGCCCGCGGCGGTGCGCGTGAGAAGAACGTTACGGAGGGGCAAAGGAGAGGGTGCGGCGCGGAAACCGCGCGTCTCTAGTGTCCGGAGCAGCAGCTGCTTCCAGGACACCCGGACCGCACCCCCCAGGAGCCCCCGTGACCACACCATCGAGCTCTCCCCGCCATCTCGTGATCGTCGGCGGCGGCATGGTCGCCCAGCGCCTCGTCGAGGCGCTGCGTGCCCGTGACACCGCCGGCGGGTGGCGGGTCACCGTCTTCGCCGAGGAACCGCGCTACCCCTACGACCGCGTGGCGCTCACGTCCTACTTCTCGGCGCGCGACCCCGAGGAGCTCAACCTCGGCGACCCTGCGCTGTGGGACGACCCGCTCGTGCGCCTGGTCCGTGACTGCAGCGTCGTCTCGATCGACCGCGAGGCGCGCCAGGTCACCGACCGGTTGGGCCGGGTCCACGACTACGACGAGCTCGTGCTCGCGACGGGCTCGAGCGCTGCCCGGCCGCCCATCCCCGGCAACGAGCTGCCGGGGGTGTTCGTCTACCGCACGATCGACGACGTCGCGGCCCTGCGCGGTTGGGTCGAGGCCAAGCGCGAGGAGCGGGCCGGGTCGTCGTACGACCGCCCGGTGCGTGGCGCGGTCATCGGCGGCGGGCTCCTGGGCCTCGAGGCCGCGGGTGCGCTCAAGGCGCTCGGCGCCCAGGCGACCGTCATCCAGTTCGGCACGCACCTCATGGACGCGCAGATCGACCTGGGCGGCGGTCAGGCGCTCGGGCGCCTCATCAACGACATGGGCATCGCGGTGCGCGTGAGCACCGGGACCAAGGAGATGCGTCCCGCGCGGACGACGGGTCACGTGGGCCGCCTCGACTTCGTGGACGGCGGGCGGCTCGACGTCGACGTGGTCGTCATGGCGACGGGGGTTCGACCGCGGGACGAGCTGGCCCGTGGGGCGGGGCTGCCGGTCGGCGAGCGCGGTGGGGCGGTCGTCGACCTGTCGTGCCGCACCGACGACCCGCACGTGTGGGCGATCGGCGAGGTCGCGTGCATCGAGGGGCGCTGCCTGGGCCTCGTGGCACCGGGCTACGCGATGGCCGAGGTCGTCGCGGACCGCCTGCTCGGCGGCGGGGCGACGTTCCCGGGTGCGGACACGGCGACCAAGCTCAAGCTGCGCGGCGTGGACGTCGCGAGCTTCGGCGACGCGTTCGCGCGCACCGAGGGGGCCATGGAGCTCGTCTACGCGGACCCGGTCGCGGGCGTCTACAAGAAGCTCGTCCTGTCCGACGACGCGCGGACCCTCCTGGGCGGCGTGTTCGTGGGCGACGCGACGCCGTACGCGTCGCTGCGTCCCATGGTCGGGCGCGAGCTGCCGGGCGACCCGGGCGCGTTCCTCCTGCCCGAGGGATCGTCGGGCGGCGGTGCGGCAGGGCTCGAGCTGCCCGACGAGGCCACCGTCTGCTCGTGCAACAACGTCACCGCGGGCACGATCCGCTCGGCCGTGACCGACCACGCGTGCACCGACGTCGCCTCGGTCAAGTCGTGCACCAAGGCGGGCACGAGCTGCGGCTCGTGCCTCCCGCTGGTCAAGAAGATCACGACGACCGAGCTCGAGAAGGCCGGCATCGAGGTCTCGAACGCGCTGTGCGAGCACTTCGAGCTCTCGCGGGCGCAGCTCTTCGACGCGGTCCGTGTCGCGGACCTCCACACGTTCAGCGAGATCATCGCGCGGTTCGGACGCGTCCCGGCAGCGGCCACGCACGTGCCCGACGACGCCGCACCGGCCGGGCTCCCGGCCTCCGGCCCGGGCCGTGGCTGCGACATCTGCAAGCCGGTCATCGCGTCGATCCTGGCGTCGCTGGGCAACGGCCACATCCTGTCGGGCGAGCAGGCCGCGCTCCAGGACACCAACGACCACGTCATGGCGAACATGCAGAAGGACGGCACGTACTCGGTGGTGCCGCGCATCCCGGGGGGCGAGATCACGCCCGAGGGGCTGCTCGTGATCGGGCAGGTCGCCAAGGACTTCGGGCTCTACACCAAGATCACGGGCGGCCAGCGGATCGACATGTTCGGTGCCCGGATCGAGCAGCTCCCGCAGATCTGGCGCCGCCTCGTCGAGCACGGCTTCGAGTCGGGCCAGGCCTACGGCAAGTCGCTGAGGACCGTGAAGTCGTGCGTCGGGTCGACGTGGTGCCGGTTCGGCGTGCAGGACTCGGTGGGCATGGCGGTCGAGCTCGAGCTCCGGTACCGCGGGCTGCGCTCACCCCACAAGATCAAGCTCGGGGTCTCGGGCTGTGCGCGCGAGTGTGCCGAGGCGCGCGGCAAGGACGTCGGGGTGATCGCGACCGACAAGGGCTGGAACGTGTACGTGGGCGGCAACGGTGGCTTCACGCCCAAGCACGCCCGCCTCCTCGCGGAGGACCTCGACGACGAGACCATGATCCGCACGATCGACCGCTTCCTCATGTACTACATCCGCACCGCGGACCGCCTGCAGCGCACGTCGGTCTGGGTCGACGAGGTGGAGGGAGGCCTCGACGGGATCCGCGCCGTGATCCTCGAGGACTCGCTGGGGATCGCCGCGGACCTCGACGTCGCGATGGCGGGACACGTCGACGCGTACGAGGACGAGTGGCGCGCCGTCCTGGAGGACCCCGAGAAGCTCAAGCGGTTCGGGTCCTTCGTCAACGCGCCCGCGACGGCCGACCCCGACCTCGCGTACGTCGCCGAGCGCGGTCAGCCGCGCCCGGCCACGGCCGCCGAGCGCGAGAGCGCCACGACGGGTGGGGTCCTGATCGCCGGGACGACTCTGGAGGTGCGGAGATGAGCACGAACACGATGGGTATCGAGGCCGCAGCAGGACTGCCCGAGCAGGGGGAGGGGACGGGCGCGGACACCGGGACGGTCTGGGAGGCCGTGTGCCGGGCCACCGACCTCGCGGTCGAGCGAGGCGCCGCGGCGCTCGTCGACGGGCAGCAGGTCGCGCTCTTCCGGCTGACCGACGGGCGCGTGCTCGCGGTCCAGCAGGTCGACCCGTTCAGCGGGGCCAACGTCATGTCGCGCGGGATCGTGGGCACGCGTGCAGGAGTCCCGACCGTCGCGTCACCGATGTACAAGCAGGTCTTCGCGCTCGAGACCGGGGTGTGCCTCGACCCCGTGGGGTTCCTCCCGGTGCTCGCGGCGGGCCCGGACCTGGCGACGTGGCCCGTCGAGGTGCGGGGCGGCGTCGTGCACGTGGCTCGTCCTGCACACGTCGTCGCGACGGCCGACGAGGCCGCCCAGGTGGGCGGCGCTCGGGGGGCCGCGGGCCGGACCCGGGCCGACGGGCCGACGCCGTGAGCACGCTCGTGGGGCTCGACCTGCGCGGACGCCTGGTCGTGGTCGCGGGTGGCGGACCGGCCGCGGCGCGCCGCGCCCGCGCGCTGGTCGACGACGGAGCGCTTCTCCGCGTCGTCGCCCCCGCGCTGTGCGAGGACATGACCGACGTCCTGACCGGTGCGCCCGACGCGACCTGGCGCGTGGGCTCGGCCGAGGCCGCGGACCTGGACGGGGCCTGGTTCGTCGTGGCCGCCACGGGCGACGACGTCGAGGACCGGTACGTGACGGCGTGGGCCGAGTCGGCGCGCGTGTGGTGCCTCGCGGGGGCCGGTCCCGGGAGCCCGGGGCGTGGCGCCCGTCGGGCCGGCGCCGCCTCGGCCGTCGCACCGGCGACGACGCGCAGCGGACGGGTCCAGGTCGCGGTGCTCGCGGACGACGAGGACCACGCCGGAGCGGTGCGTGACCGCCTCGCCGAGCAGCTCCGCGAGGGCCGGGTCGACCTGCGCCGCCCCCGTCCGGACGAGCCGTCGGGAGCCCACCGGACCGCGACGCGACGGGGACCTGCCGCCGGGTCGGTGACTCTCGTCGGGGGCGGCCCCGGCGCGACCGACCTGCTCACGCTCCGAGGCCGGCGCGCGCTCGCGACGGCCGACGTGGTCGTGACCGACCGGCTGGGGCCCGTCGGGGTCCTCGGCGAGCTGCCCGCGAGCGTCGAGATCATCGACGTCGGCAAGACCCCGGGCCACCACCCCGTCCCGCAGCACGAGATCAACGCGATCCTCGTCGAGCAGGCGCAGCGCGGCCGGACCGTCGTGCGCCTCAAGGGCGGCGACCCGTTCGTCTACGGCCGCGGAGGCGAGGAGGTCCTGGCCTGCCGGGCCGCGGGGGTCGCGGTCGAAGTGGTCCCCGGAGTGAGCAGCGCCCTGTCCGTCCCGGCGCTCGCGGGCATCCCGCTCACCCACCGCGGGACCGTCGGCGCGTTCCACGTGGTCAACGGCCACGACGGGCTGGACGTGGGCGCCCTCGCCGCGGTCCGTGATCGCACGGCTACCCTGGTGATCCTGATGGGAGTGTCGATGCTGAGCGAGATCACGGACCAGGCGGTCGCCGCCGGGGCCGACGTCGGCACGCCCGTCGCCGTCGTCGAGTCGGGTTCCACGGAGCACCAGCGGGTCACGCGCGCCACGCTCGGGACGCTCGTCGAGCGCGCCGCCCAGGTCGGCGTCCGCGCCCCGGCGGTCGTGGTGGTGGGCGACGTCGCGGCCGAGGGCCTGCTGGCTCCGGCCCTCGTCCCGGAGCGGGCCCCGTGACGGCTCCCGCCCTGGGACAGGAGGCTCCCGTCCCCGCCACCGCACCGCAGCGTCCCGCGCTCGGTCAGGTCATGGCCGGCTGCACGGTCCTCGTCACGGCCGACCGCCGCTCGGGCGAGCTCGCCGCCGCGCTGATCCGTCGGGGGGCCGAGGTGCGTCACGCGCCCGCCCTGAGCATGGTGCCCAACGAGGACGACGAGGCCCTCCTGGCGGGCACGCGCGACCTGATCGCCCGCCCGCCGGACGTCGTGGTCGTCACCACGGGCATCGGGTTCCGCGGCTGGATCGAGGCGGCCGACGCCCACGGGCTGGCCGACGAGCTCCTGGCCGTCATGGGCGGGGCCCGCCTGGTCGCCCGCGGACCCAAGGCGCGCGGTGCCATCCAGGCCGCCGGGCTCCAGGCCGACTGGGTCGCGGAGTCGGAGACGTCGGGCGAGATCGCCGACGTCCTGCTCGGCGAGGGGGTCGACGGGCTGCGCATCGCGGTCCAGCACCACGGAGCGGGGGCAGACGGCCTCGACACGGTCTTCGCGCAGGCAGGAGCCGACGTCGCGAGCCTCATCGTCTACCGCTGGGGTCCGCCGCCCGACGAGGCGGCGCTCCGGGCGTCCGTCCACGCCGCCGCAGGCGGCGAGATCGACGCGGTCGTCTTCACCTCGGCCCCGGGCGCCGAGGCGTGGCTCACGGTGGCGGAGTCGGAGGGCGTCGGCGACGCGGTCGTCGCGCGCTTCGCGAGCGGCGCCATGATCGCCGCGGCCGTCGGGCCCATCACGGCCCGCCCCCTCGCGCACCGCGGGATCTCGACCCTCCAGCCGGACCGCGGACGCCTCGGCGCGCTGGTCCGCACGCTCGTCGGTCACTACGAGCACGCCGAGACCCTGGCCCTGGTGACCGTCGCGGGCATCCTGCAGATCCGGTCGCGCGTCGCGGTCCTCGACGGTCGGGTCCTCCCGCTCTCGCCCAGCGGGCTCGAGGTCCTGCGCCTGCTCGCGTCCCGGGCCGGGGAGATCGTGACCCGCGACCAGGTCCTCGCCGCCCTGCCGGGGGACTCGCGCGACCCCCACGCCGCGGAGGTCGCCGTGGCCCGGCTGCGCGAGGCCGTGGGCGAGCGCACCCTCGTCAAGACCGTCGTCAAACGTGGCTATCGACTGGAGCTGGCATGAGCACGGAGATCCTGGGATTCCCTTCGGGCGCGACGGAGGGAGCCTCGTCGTCGGGCGGCACGGGTGCGCCCGTGCTCGTCGGGTGCTCGCACGGGACCAACGACACCGCGGGCCAGGCAGCGATCCGCGCACTGCTCGACGACGTCCGGGCGACGCGCCCCGACCTGGACGTCCGCGAGGCGTTCGTCGACGTCCAGCAGCCCGAGGTGGCCGACGTCGTCACGCACGCGGTCGCACCGCGCGCCCCGGGCGAGGGGGCGGGTGGCCAGGCCGTGGTCGTCCCCCTGCTGCTCTCCACGGGCTTCCACGTGAACGTCGACATCACCGAGGCCGTCTCGCCCGAGCACGAGGGGCGCGGGCCGGAGCACGGCGCAGCGACGGCTGCCCGCGCCCTGGGACCCGACCCCCGGCTCGCCGAGATCCTCGCGGACCGCCTCGCCGCGGCGGGGGTCCGGCCGCACGACGCGGTCGTCCTCGCGGCCGCCGGATCGAGCAGGTCGGGGGCGGCGCGCGACGTCGAGGCCGTCGCCGAGCACCTGCGTGCGCACCACGACGGACCGGTCACGGTCGGGTTCGGCGCCATGGCCACCCCGTCGGTGCGGGACGCGGTCGAGGCGGCGCGCGAGGCGCTCGCCGCCGCCGTGGTCCCGGGCGAGCCGGCCACGGCCCCGGGTGGAGCTGCCGTAGCGGCCGGTGCGGCGCCGTCGGGCAGCGAGGGCGAACCCGCCCCCCGCGTGGTGATCGCCGCCTACCTGCTGGCCCCCGGCTTCTTCCACGACCGCCTGCTCGAGGCCGGCGCGGACGTCGTCACCGCGCCGCTGGCCCCCGACGCCCGGCTCACGGCGATCGTCCTCGACCGCTACGCCGAGGGCGTCGCGGCGCTGCCTGGTCGCTAGGCCACGGCTGCGCGCAACCGCTCAGGTGCGACGCGGGCGCCGCACGGGCCGAGCCCGGGCGGCGCCACGGCTCAGGCCTGGACCCGCGTCCTCGGCGCGACGAACGCCGCGAGCAGCGCGATCACGACCGTCACCCCGAAGCAGATGACGTAGGCCAGAAGGCCGAACGCGTCGTGCAGGGCCCAGAGCATCGACCCGGTCACGGCCAGCGCGATCGCCGCGGACAGTGCGTCCGAGACCTGGAGCGCCGAGCTGTTCGCACCCTGCTGGTCCTCGGGCGACAGGGCGAGCGTGAGCACCGAGAGCGTCGGGTGGACCATGCCCATCCCCAGGCCCGCGACGGTCCACGCGAGCATGCCGAGGATCGGGGGCACCGAGGGCCACGCGAGGAGCGCGGTGCCCGCGATCCCGCCCGCGATGAGGAACGACCCGATCAGGATGAAGCGCGAGTGCGGCCACCCCCAGCGGGCCTTGCCACGCAGCCACGCGCCGACGGACCAGCCGATCGCGCCGAACGTCAGGACGCCGCCCGCCTGTGCGGGGGACAGGCCGCGCTCGTGCGAGAGGAGCAGCGGCAGCAGGACCTCGGTGCCCGTGAAGGCCGCCGCGACCAGGCCGCGGATCGCGATCACCGAGGGCAGCCCGCGCGCCGCACGCACCGTGCCCCGCGGGAGCAGGTGCGGCACGCTCACCACGACCAGGGCGAGCGCGACCACGAGCGCCGCGTACAGCAGCACGCCGTCCTGCTGGCCCGCGAAGTGCAGGAGACCGATGCCCACGGCAGCGGCCACGGCCCACCAGAGCGCGGCGTTCCCCGCAGGGTCCGGGGTGTCGCTCGCGCGGCGGTCCTGCACGACGGCGCGCAGGCCGGGGCGCATCATCAGCACGGCCGGGACCGCGAGGAACGGCACCGCGAGGAAGACCCAGCGCCACCCGACGTGCTCGACGACGAGCCCCGCGACCGCCGGGCCGACGATCGAGGGCACGACCCACGCCGCGGCGAAGGCCGCGAACACGGACGGGCGACGGTCCTCGGGGAACACCCGGGCGACGAGCACGTACAGCGCGACGATGTACATCCCGGTGCCCAGCCCCTGCACCACGCGCCCGGCGACGAAGACCTCCATGGTCGGGGCGAGCCCCGCGACGACCAGGCCGGCGAGGAACAGGCCGACCCCGGCCCACAGCGACGGGCTCGGTCCGAACCTGTCGCACCACCGACCGGCCGCGACCATCCCGACGACGCTCGCGGCGATCGACCCCGCGAACGCGACGGCGTAGAGCGTCAAGCCGTCGAGCGCCTGCGCGACGGTCGGCATCGCGGTCGCGACGGCCAGAGCCTCGAACGCCCCGAGCAGCACCAGGGCGACCATGCCGATCATGACCGTGCGCTGGGTCGCGGGGGACAGGCCGCCGCTCCGGGAAGCGGTGTCGGTGGTGCCTGTGGTGCCGGTCGCGGGAGCCGCGCCGACGCTCGGCGCGTCGGTGAGGGGGTGGTCCACCGAACCGGCCGCCGGCGCGGCCGTCGAGGGGGAACCGAAGGCAGGGGAGTCGGCGATCGCCTCGGCGACGTCTGCCTCGGGCGCCGATGGGCGTGGTGGTTCCATGATTCCTCGCAGGGGTGGGCGCCGACCCGGTGGGGCGTCGCGCGACGGGTGCGCTCGGTCGAGCGCTTCGACTAGTCTCGAACCTCAACCATTGTCGAGGTCAAGTGCATTCGACCCGTCGATGGCCGGAGTGACGAATGCCTGGAGCAATCATGCCTGACGAGGGGCCCCACCCCGACGACGAGCTCACGGTCGGCGAGCTCGCGCGCCGCAGCGGCGTCACGGTCTCGGCGCTGCACTTCTACGAGCGCGAGGGCCTGCTCACGGCGCGCCGCACCCCCGGCAACCAGCGGCGCTACCCGCGCGAGACGCTGCGCCGGGTCTCGTTCATCAAGGTCTCCCAACGCGTCGGGATCCCGCTCGCGCTGGTCCGCGAGGCCCTCGCGACCCTTCCGCAGAACCGCACCCCGACCGCCAAGGACTGGCGCCGCCTCTCGCGCATGTGGCACGCGGACCTCGACGCGCGGATCGAGCAGCTCGTGCGCCTGCGCGACCACCTCACGGACTGCATCGGGTGCGGCTGCCTGTCGCTGCGCAAGTGCGTCCTGGCCAACCCGCACGACGTGCTGGCCGAGGAGGGTCCTGGCCCCCGGACGTTGCTGGTCGACGGCCTGGACGACTGAGGGCCGGACCGAACCGACCATCGCTCACCAGTTCTTGCTCGAGCCTCCGCCGCCCTGCTCCTCGCCCGTGCCCCCCGCGGGCTCGTCGCCCCCGTAGTAGTTCTGGTACTCCTGCTGGCTCTGGTCCTCGTCGTCCCTGGCCTCGGAGTTCTGCTCCTGGAGCTTCTCCTGCCGCTCGGCCTCGGCCCGCTCCTCCTCGGTCTGGTCGGGCTCGGGCTGCTCCTGCTCCTGCTCGTCGCCCTCCTGCGGGTCCTGGGGCTCCTGCGGCTGCGCGTCCTGGGCCTGCTGCTGCTTGTCCTGCAGACGCTGGACCGACTGCTCGTTCTGCTCCTTCTCCTGCTCCGACTGGTCCTCGCACCCGGGCCAGCCGCGCACCTGCTCGGCCGTCGCGAACGAGCGCTCGGCGAACGAGTACCAGGTCGTGGCGTCGTCCTGGACCTGCTCGGGCGTGAGCTCGTTGCCGTCGCCGTAGGGGTCGATCACGGTCGCGTCGTAGTCCTCGCCCGCAGCACGGGAGGCGAGCGCCTCCTCGAGCGCCTTCTTCTGCGCCATGTAGTCGTCCGCGGTGATCTTCTCGTAGTCCCCGGAGGTCTCGTAGGAGATCGACAGGTTGATCTGGATCCGGCAGCGGACCATCGGTTCCTCGCCCTCGGCGAGGTCGTAGGCCCGGTGGAGGTCGTTGATCGCGGTGTAGTCGTCGCCGCTGCTGTGCCGCGCGGTCCCGGTGTTGAACCAGGCCTTCCACGGGTCGACGACGTTCATGGTCTTCTGGACGTCGAACAGGTCGGCGGCGCCCGAGTAGTCGCCCGCGTCGTAGTCGTCGGAACCCATCGAGGCGATCACGGGCAGGAACGCGAGCTTGACCCCGAGCACGATCGCGGCGACCAGGAGCGGGATCGGCAGGAGGAGCAGCAGTGCCCGACGGCGCAGCCGCCTCGAGCGCAGCGCCGCGGCCCGGGGGGAGCGCAGGCCGGGCCGCTGCGCGCGAGGCGGCTGCGGGTACGGCGCGCCGGGGCGGACCGTCGACGGCCCGCCCCACGATGGAGCCGGCTGCGGGGGCCGGCCTCCGGTGGCCGGGGAACCGGAGGGCCCACCCGACCCGTTCGCACTGCCCCACGGGGGCTGCTGCGGGAGCACGCCGTCGTCGCTCATGCGCGCACCCCCACCCGGCGGGCCGCGGACCGGCCCGCGAACCACGCCTCGATCCCCAGGAGGCCGGCCGCGAGGAGCGCGAAGGGCCACACGATCGGACGGTAGGCCGTGACGAGGCGCCTGCCGTCGGCCGCGACCTGCTGCGGGTCGACGCCCGCGACGAGCTCCGCCGTCGGGCTCGTGGTCTCTCGGTGCACGTACGGGACCCCCAGCTGGTCGGCGATCGCGCGCAGGTTCTCCTCGTCGAGGATCGACAGGGCGTCGGGGACCTCGGACTCGTCGATCGTCGCCTGCGACGGGTCCTCGATGTACTCGGCCGCGGCCGGGTCCTCGCCCGGCATGTACTCCTTCATGCGCCCGCCCTCCGCGGTGCCGTAGCCCAGCACCGCGCCGCCGTCGACGAGCGGTGCGAGGTCCTCGAACGAGCGGGGCTCGCCGTCCACGGTCTGCTCGCCGTCGGACAGGAAGAACACGAGCCGCATGTTCGACGGGCGCTCGGCCGCGGCTCCCTGGAGCGCGTCGCGCAGCTCGTCGAGCGGCCGGTCGGTGAGCGACCCCTTGGAGTAGAGCGTGATCTCGCGCTTGAACGTGTCGGCCCAGGACGTGATGGCGCGCGCGTCGGTCGTGAGCGGGAGCTGGCGGCTGGCCTGCGAGTCGAACGAGATGATCGAGTAGCGGGCGCCCGGGATGTCGGCCGTGAGGCTCGCGATGTCGTGGCGCACGCCCACGAGGCGCTCGTTCGTGCCGTCGAAGTCCTCGGCGGCCATGGAGCCCGTGCGGTCGACCACGAAGAACAGGTCGACGTTCGCGACCGACGTGTCCCGGTCCGTCACGGGGACCGAGGGCCCGAGGCCGATCACGGCGAGGACGGCGACGAGCGCGGTGCGTCGCGCCCACGCGCCCCGCGGGCCCGCGGGCGGGCCCTGCCTGCCGGCGGAGCCCCGCGACGAGCCTCGCAGCGCGGCCACGAGCTGCCACACGGCGAGCCCGAGCAGCGGCACGAACACCACGGCCCACGCCCACAGGGGGATCAACGGGTGGAGGGTCATTCGCGCAACCTCCAGGCCACGACGAGCAGGAGCGCGGCACCTGCGGTCGCCACGAGGAACCAGACCGTCGGCAGGTCCGTCACGATCACCTCGGGGCTCGCGTCGAGCTCGACGGCCTGCTGCGCCACGACGTCCTCGACCATGCCCTCGACGGCTTGCGGGTCGCCCGCGAGGAAGTACAGCCCCCCGCCCGCCTCGACCACGTCGCGGTACTCGACCTCCTCGGGTGTGCCCGCGTACAGGTCCGAGCCCCCGTAGATCCCGTGCAGCGTGATGTCGCGCGAGGTCACCAGGTCCGCTGCCTGCTCGAGCGTGTAGATGGGCTCGCCCGCCACGTAGTTGTCGGTCGCGAGGATGATCGAGCGCGAGCGCTCCGTGGCCTCCTCGTCGAACTGCAGCGCGCAGTTCGCCAGCCCGTCCCCGATGAGGCTCGCCGCGGACTCGTTCGCGAGCGTGCCCGCGGTGTACGTGAGGTATTCCAGGATGTCCTTCTCGTCGCCCTCGCGCATGAAGTCGAGCGTGCTCGGGTCCTTGTCGAACGCTGCGACGCCCGCCGCGAGCTGCTCCTTGACCAGGGTGTAGTCGTCGGTCAGCGGGAACACCGTGCGCGACGTCGAGTTGAAGATCGACAGCGCGATCCGCTCGCCCTCGAAGTTGTCCACCAGCTCCGAGTACACCTTGAGGATCTCGCCGTCGTACGCGGTCATGGAGCCCGACACGTCGAGGCACAGCACGATGTCGCGGGTCCCCAGCCGGTCCACGACCACGTCGGTCTCGACGGGCCGCGCCGCGACCGCACCGACCCCGACGAGCGCCACGAGCAACCCGACGAGCCCCGCGACCTGCAGCGTCCGGTAGCGGCGCACCCACGCCGCGAAGGCGGGGACCTGCGCCAGGTAGGACGAGTTCGCGACCCACGTCACGCCGTCGGCGTCCCGCGCCTGCTCCGCACGTGCCCGACGGCGGCGTGCCAGCCACCAGGCCGCCGCACCCGCGGCGAGGACCACGACGACGACCGCGGCGAGGAGCCACGGCCACAGGATCGAGGCGCCCTGCGGCCCGGGCGTCAGGACCGCGAGAGCTGCGGCCAGCGGTGTCACCACGTCCTCACCACCGTGCGGGCGCGGTCGATCGAGTCCCTGCCCGTGGGGGTGACGCCGTGCTCGTCGAGGCGGGCCAGCGGGTCGACGTCGTACTCCGCGAACGACGGGCGGTAGTAGCGCGCGATGAGGCGCGTCAGGTGCTGGGTGCCCGTCATGCGCTCGATCTCCGAGAGCGTCAGCACCGAGGCGTCCACGCCCAGACGACCCGACGCGAAGCCGCGGACCTCCTTGGACAGCGCCAGGTGGAGCCCGCGCTCGTCGAGCTCGCCCGCGAGGTAGCGCTGCTCGACCGCGTCGAGATGAGCCTCGAACTCGGCGCGCAGGCCCGCGTAAGGGTCGTAGGGCCCCGTGGGAATGCGCGGAGCCGGCGGCTGCGCCTTCTCCTCGGCCGACGCGCGCGTCGAGAGGAACGCGAACACGATCCACCCGACCACGAGCAGCAGCAGGGCGACCCCGAGGGCTGCCCACCAGCCGCTGTAGAGGACCGGGGCGTAGAGCTCATCGTCGGGCACGCTTCTGCCTCCCCAGCAGCTCGACGAAACGAGGCACGACGTCGTCGGTCCCGGTCACGCTCACGGCCTCCACCTGGAGGGTGCGCAGCAGGGCCACGACCGACTCGCGCCGGGCACGCACGGCCTGCGCCGCGCCCTCGGCGACGTCCACGCGACCCCGCAGGAACGGCGGCAGGTCGAGCGTGCCGTCGACGTCCGCGACCGCTCCGAGGGCACGGTGCGCCGCGGGGCCGGCCGTGGTGCCGACGGTCGCCACCCCGACGGGCGACAGGTCCGCGACCGCGACGACCATGACCTCGTGGCGCACGCGCAGGCGCCGCAGCAGGCGCTCGTGCTCGGGACCCGGGCGGGCCTCGTCCGTCACGACGACCATGAGCGAGCGCCGCTGGAACGCGTTGAGCGCCCGGTCGAGCGCCCGGTTCAGGTCGCTCGCGGGCGCGTCGACGCTCAGCTGCTTCTCGACCGTGCGGAGCATGAGCTCGAGGTCCTGCGTGCTGGCCCTGGGCGGGAGCTGGACGATGCGCCCGGCGTCCGCCGCGACGAGCGCGACCCGGTCGCCGCGGTCGCGCGCGAGGTAGGCCACGAGCGCGCAGCAGAAGCTCACCGCGTCGGCCTTGGGCTCGCCGCTCGCCGCGGTCGCACCCATGTTGCGTCCCGTGTCCACCACGAGGACCAGGTTCACGTTGGACTCGCGCACGAACCTGCGCACCACGGGGATGCCAGCGCGGGCGCTCGACTTCCAGTCGATGTCACCCACGTCCTCGCCGGGCGCGTACAGGTGGAGGTCGTCGAAGTCCTGCCCGTGCCCCTTGAGGACGGAGCGGTGTCGCCCCTCGAGCAGCCCCGAGGCCCGCCGGGCCAGCGGGAGCTCGAGCCTGGCCCGCACCTGGGCCAGTCGCGACACGTCTGCCATGGACCGCGCCCTACGGGGTGGGGACCGCGTCGAACACGGCGTCGATGAGCTGCTCGGGCTGGACGTTGGTCGCGAGCGCGTCGAACGTGCGCACCAGACGGTGCCGCAGGACCGAGTAGCGCACGGCCTTGATGTCGTCCGGGATGACGAACGCGCGACCCGCCTGGATCGCGAGGGCCTGGCCCACGCGCATGAGCGCGATCCCGCCGCGCGGGCTCGCGCCCACGCGCACGTGCTGGTCGAGGCCCGGGACGGGGCGCGGCCCCGACAGCCGGGTCGTGTTGATGAGGTCGACGATGTACCGCTTGATCGACTCGTCGACGTACACGTCGTCGACCAGGCGCTGGAGGAACACCACGTCGTCGATGCTGACGGGCTCGGCCGTGATGGGCGCCGTCATGCGCCCTGTCGAGATGCGGTCGAGGATCTCCAGCTCCTGCGCGGGGGCCGGGTACGTCAGCACCTCCTTCATGAGGAAGCGGTCCATCTGGGCCTCGGGCAGCACGTACGTGCCCTCCTCCTCGATGGGGTTCTGCGTCGCGAGGACCATGAACGGCGAGGGCAGCGGGAAGTTCTCGCCGCCGATCGACGTCTGCTTCTCCTGCATGGCCTCGAGCATCGCCGACTGGGTCTTGGCGCTCGACCGGTTGATCTCGTCGAGCAGCACCAGGTTCGCGTGCACGGGCCCGAGCTGTGTCGTGAACGACCCGGTCGCGTAGTTGTAGATCTGCGTGCCCACGATGTCGTTGGGCATGAGGTCCGGCGTGCACTGGATGCGGCGGAACGAGCCGTTGATCGCCGCCGCGAGCGTCTGCGCGGCCGTGGTCTTGGCGAGGCCCGGGACGGACTCCAGCAGGATGTGGCCGCCCGCCAGCAGCGAGCTGATCAGGGCCGTGCGCAGGGCTTCCTGCCCGACGACGCGCTGGTCGAACACCTGCTCGACGCGCTTGAGCAGGTGACCCGCACGGTCCAGGTCCGTCGTGGAGATGCTGCCGTGACCTGTGGCCATGGTGGAGGTCCTTCGCGTGTGCTCGGGTCGTGCTGAGGACGTGGTCACGGCCGTCGCCCACGAGGGGGACGCCGTGCGAACCCGGCCCAGTATGCCAGCGGACCCTGACGGGGGACCGGGTCCTCCACAGGTGGGGCATGGTGCGAGGTCCCCACGCGTGCGCCGCCCGCCGGGCGCGGCTCCTCTCCCGCAGGAGGGGCCGACCAGCGGGAATACCACGATCCGCCGCACGCCGCCTACCCTGGACCGGTGACCGCTACCGCCCCCCGCAGCACCCCAGGAACCGCGCCCGACCGGGCCGCGCGCACCCCCGGCCGGGACGTCGTCGACTCCCCGCGCAACCCCTGGTGGCTCGTGGCGGCCGGACCGGCCGCGGTCGTCGTCGCCGTCCTCGCGGTCCTGGCCGCCGGAGCGTTCTCCGGAGCCTTCGAGGCGCTCACGGGCTTCGCCGACCCCGGCGCGATCTCGCGGTGGGGCCTGCCCGTCTCCACGGTCCTCACCGAGCTCGCGATCTCGCTCACGATCGGCGCGCTCGTGCTCGCCGCCTGCGTGCTGCCCGCCGGCCCACCCATGCGTCGGGCGCTCGGGGTCGCCGGTGCGGCGTCGGCCACGTGGGCCGTGCTGACCGTCGTGCAGACCGTGCTGCGCTACTCGGTGCTGTCGAGCATGCCCGTCTCGAGCATCGGGTTCGGCGACCAGCTCGCGGCGTTCGTCACCCAGATCTCGCTGGGCCGCAGCCTCCTGGGCGTCATCATCGTCGCCGCGCTCACCTCGGCGTGCGCGCTCGCGGTCCGTACCCCCACGGGCGCGCTGTGGACCGCGCTCCTCGCGATCTCGGCCCTCGCGTTCCAGGCCAACACCGGTCACACGGCGGGCGCAGCGAGCCACGAGCTCGCGATCTCCTCGATGTTCCTGCACCTCGGCGGCGCGGCCCTGTGGATCGGCGGGCTCGGCGTCCTCGCGATCGTACGGCTGCGCGGCGGGCTCGACCGGACGTCGTTCGCGTCCTCGGTCTCGCGCTACTCCTCGATCGCGGGCTGGTCGTTCGTCGCGGTCGCGGTCTCGGGCGTCGCGAACGCCTGGATCCGGGTCGGGGGCATCGACGGGCTCAGCACCGACTACGGCATCCTGATCCTCGCCAAGGTCGGGCTCATGGTCGTGCTCGGGGCGCTCGGGTTCGCGCACCGCGAGCTCGTCGTGCGAAGGCTCCAGGGGGTCGGCCCGGCCGGCGGGGGACGCGGCGGCGCCGCCCGTGGGTCGGCCGGCGGGGGCGGCTCCGCGCGCGCCGCGGGAGACGCTCGTCCGGCGGGGAAGACGACGGGTGGGCGAGGGGTCGCTGCCGCGGCCGACAAGGAGGCCGCTCCCTCGGCCCGCGCGACCACCGCCCCGGGTGGGGCGACGACGGCGGGCGGCTCCGCCGTCGGGCAGAAGAAGGGGACCGCCGCACGGACCGCCGTGGCTCCCGCGACCGAGAAGGCCGCGACCTGGCTGTTCTGGCGGCTCGTCGCGGTCGAGCTGCTCGTCATGGGAGCCGTGTCCGGCGTCGCCGTGGCCCTCGGTTCGACGGCCCCGCCCATCCCCGACGAGCCCCCCGCGCTCCCCACGCCCGCCGAGCTCGTCACGGGCCACCCGCTGCCCCCCGAGCCGGACCTGGGCCGGTGGTTCACCGAGTGGCGCTGGGACCTGCTGCCCGCGTTCGCGTGCGTCGCGGCGCTCGTCGTCTACCTGCGCTGGGTCCGACGCCTCGCCCGGCGCGGCGACAAGTGGCCCGTGGGACGCACGATCTCGTGGTGCTTCGGCATCGTCATCCTGTTCTGGGTCACCAACGGCGGGCCCGCGATGTACGGGCACGTGCTGTTCAGTGCGCACATGGTCCAGCACATGGTCCTCGCGATGGTCGTGCCGATCTTCCTCGTTCTCGCCGCCCCCGTGACGCTGCTCGTGCGCGCAGTGCCCGTGCGCAAGGACGGCTCGCGCGGGCCCCGCGAGTGGGTCCTCGCGCTCGTGACCTCGAAGTGGGGGCAGTTCTTCGCGAACCCCGTCGTCGCGGCCGTGAACTTCGCCGGCTCGATGATCGTCTTCTACTACACGCCCGCGTTCGAGCTCGCGCTGACGACGTACGTCGGGCACCTCGCGATGCTGCTGCACTTCACGCTCGCCGGGTACCTGTTCGCGAACGCGCTCATCGGGATCGACCCCGGTCCGCACCGGCCCGGCTGGCCCCAGCGCCTGCTCCTGCTGTTCGCGACCATGGCGTTCCACGCGTTCTTCGGTGTCGCGCTCACGACCGGGACGGCGCTGCTCGTGCCCGAGTGGTTCGGGCTCCTGGGCCACGACTGGGGGATCACGGCGATCGCCGACCAGCAGCGGGGCGGAGGCGTGGCGTGGGGGATCGGCGAGCTGCCGACGCTCTCGCTCGCGATCATCGTCGCGATCATGTGGTCGAGGTCCGACGACCGCGAGGCCAAGCGGCGCGACCGGCGTGTGGACCAGGTGGGCGACGTCGAGATGGACGAGTACAACGAGATGCTCGCGAAGATGGCGGAGCGGGACGCGAAGGACTGAGCTGGCTCCTGGGGTGCGAGCATGCGGTTGGCGTTCAGTTTTCGTCGATTCTCGACGTGAACCGCATGCTCGACGGACGTGAACCGCATGCTCGACCCGGAGTTGGCCTGTCCACAGGGCTGACCGGCACCCTGACGTCCACAACGGCCTGCGGGTCGTCGGCGCTGCTCGGACGGATCCGCTGAACTGGACCGATGCCTCGACGCCCGGTCCCACCCGAACTCCTCGCGCTCGCAGCCGGCCAGGCTGGTCTGGTCGACGTCCGTCAGGCGCGTGCCGCTGGGCTCACCGACGGCGAGGTCCGTGGGTACGTCGCGCGGGGCATCTGGCTTCGCATCGCACGGGCGGTCTACGACACGTCGAACCTCCCGATCCGGGAACGGTCCTTCAGCGCACGACGCCGTCGCGCGGCCTGGGCGGCGCTGCTCGCGTTCGGACCGGAGGCGGTCGCGGTAGGTGCCTGTGCCCTTGCGCTCCACGAGATCCAGGGGCTGCCCGCCAGCATCAGGCCCGAAGCGGCACTCCCGCGCGCCGCGAACCGTGTCGACCGCGCTGCGATGCGGCTGCGTCAGTTCGATGACGGGATGACGACGACTCGCGTCGGGTCGCGACGACTCGTCACTCTCGACTGGGCGCTCGCCCAGGCGGTCCCCGAGCTCCCGCGAGCGAACGCACTGGCGGTCCTCGACTCGGCACTCCACCGCGGCGCGATCGGCCGCCAAGGTCTGGAGGTCGCCCACCACATGGCTCGCGGGCGGAGGGGCGTCGCTCGGACCCATGAGCTCTGGGCCCTTGCGGACGCGCGCGCAGAGTCGCCGCTCGAGTCCTTCGGCAGGCTCGACTGCCTCGACGAGGGTGTCCCGCCGACTGTGCTTCAGCTGCCGATCGAGCACCCGGACGGGATGTCCACTCTCCGAGGAGACATGGCGTGGCGGAGGGACGGCGGCCGGTGGCTCGTGGCGGAGATGGACGGCCACGAGGTGCACGGCGAGCCGAGCGCTGTCTATGCCGATCGGTACCGACAGAACCTGATCGTCGCCACCGGTCGGGTAGACGTGCTGCGCTTCACCCATCGCGATCTCCCGGGGGTGGGACAGGTCGTGCGG